>DAIDJC010000186.1 GCA_027451565.1 Limisphaerales bacterium
GCAATCGTGGGTGTCCCCCGCCGAATGCGGGCCTCGTCCATCACGTCGTCATGCACCAAAGTGGCCAGGTGAACCATTTCAATGATAACCGCGGATTTAACATGTGCCTCAGTCAATGGCCCAAAACAGCTCGCCGCCATGGCCACCAAGGTGGGGCGCAGATGCTTGCCGCCGCCATTCAGGGCATGCTGCGCATAGGGAACTATCTCGGGATCAAAATCTTGCGCCTGACGAATCAATTGTTCCGTGACTGCATGAAGGAATGGCTCCACGGGGTTGGCCAGGAGTTTCCAAAATTGAGCAGGATCGGTGCCGGGTGCGCCTTTAGTACCCGGAGCCACCACTTTTGATTCAGCAGCCAGCATTCTCCATGCAATCTAAGGTTGACCCGCATTTGAGTCAAACTTGTAGTTCATTCACATGATGAGCTTTTCTGAAAACGACCACTTTTTGCGGGGAAAGGTTTTACGCTTGACCAGACATGGTCAAACGGGGGCAAAACAGGGTTTACCCGCCCGGAATAGGAACAAAAAGCCGTCTGATCTCGTTGCCAAGCTGTTGTTAACAGAATCCAACCCCAGATCCCCCTGCCAAAAAACCACAAATTGAAAAGCTTTTGCGGGTCACCCATTTAAAAAAAGCGCGGGAGAGGTTTAATGCCTCTCCCGCGTGAAATCCATCCCGGGTTAAATTGGGGCTGTATCAGGCTTCGGCAGGGACCGCCCCGGCGTTTTGCTCACGGTCACGCTCTTCCATGGCTGCTTTCCGGGAAAGACGCACACGGCCTTTTTCGTCTATGCCAAGGCATTTGACGGAGATCTCATCCCCCACCTTGACCACGTCTTCCGTTTTTTTGACCCGGAAATTGGCCAATTCACTAATGTGAACCAATCCATCCTTGCCAGGCAGGAATTCCACAAAGGCGCCGAACTCCTTGACGGTCACAACTTTCCCACGGTAAATCTTACCAATTTCCGCCTCGGCGCTCATGCCCACAATGGCGTCCTTGGCAATTTTCATGCCTTCGGCGGACACGGAGAAGATATTCACCGTTCCATCGTCCTGAATGTCAATTTCGCAACCCGATTCTTCGACGAGCTTCTTGATGTTCTTTCCGCCGGGTCCGATCAACGCCCCGATCTTTTCCGGGTTGATGCGAACGACCTCAATGCGCGGCGCAAACTGGCTCAACTCCTTGCGGGGTTGGGAGATTGTTTTGGCCATTTCAGCCAGAATGGAAAGTCGGGCAACCCTGGCTTTTTCCACAGCCTCGGCCATGATGTTATGCGGAAGGCCTTTCAACTTGAGGTCCAATTGGAACCCGGTGATGCCGCGCTCGGTGCCTGCGATTTTGCAATCCATGTCGCAATAGGCGTCCTCCCAGCCGATGATGTCCGTGAGCAACTGGTATTTCCCAATTGTTTTTTCCCCTTCGGTGCATATACCCACGCTGATACCCGCCACGGGCCGGATCATGGGCACACCGGCATCCATCAGTGCCAATGTTCCACCACAGACGGAAGCCATGGAGGTGGAACCGTTGGATTCCATGATCTCGCTGGTCACCCGGATGGTGTACGGATAATTTTCGGTGGGGATCATGGGCTCCAGGCTGCGTTCAGCCAGGGCGCCGTGTCCAATTTCCCGGCGTCCAGGACCGCTGATGCGCCCGGTTTCTCCCACTGAAAAGTTGGGGAAGTTGTAATGCAGAATGAACTTCTTCTCGTTGGATCCGCCGGTATAAGAATCGAATTCCTGAACGTCATCCCCGGTGCCGAGTGTGGCCAGTGTGACCGCCTGGGTTTCGCCCCGGGCAAAAATGGCCGATCCATGGGACCTGGGAAGAACGCCAACTTCGCTGGAAATGGAGCGGACTTGATCAAACCCGCGTCCATCCAGGCGTTTGCCGCTGTTCAAAATCAGGCTGCGCACGGCTTCTTTCTGGATGTAATAAAAGGCGTCGTTCACGACAAAGGGGGTCACCTTTTCCGCGCCGAATTTTTCCACGAGCTTGGCCCCAACCTCATCCTTGATGGCGTTGCAGGCGCTTTCGCGGGCCAGTTTTCCAGGGGTCAATAAGGCCGGAATGAAACGATCACCAGCCAGTTTCTTGGCTTCGGACAGAATTTCATCGGGCACAATCTTGAGGGTGATTTCACGTTTTTTCTTTCCAGCCTTGGCCACCAGCTCATTCTGCGCCACGATCAAAGGCTGTATGGCCTGATGGGCAAATTTCAAGGCTGCATTGAAGTCCGCCTCGGAGATTTCCCGGGCGCCGCCTTCAAACATCACCACGTCATTCTGGTTCCCCACGTACACCAGGTCCAAATCGCTCTGAGCCTGTTCTTCATGGGTTGGGTTGGCCACAAACTGGCCCTGCACGCGTCCCACCCGCACGGCTCCCAATGGGCCTGCCCAGGGTATGTCGCTCACCATCAACGAAGCACTGGCGCCAATGATGCTCAGAATATCCGGGTCGTTCTGCCCATCCGCACTCAACAGGACCGTTTGAACCTGCACTTCATTATACCAGCCTTTGGGAAACAAGGGACGAATGGGCCGGTCGGTCAACCGGCAGGTGAGGATTTCCTTTTCCGTGGGGCGCCCTTCCCGCTTGAAATAGCCGCCGGGGAATTTTCCAGCCGCTGCGGCTTTCTCACGGTAATCCACCGTCAACGGGAAGAAATCCTGGCCTTCCTTGGCCTTGGTGGCGGCCACGGCGGCCACCAGCACTATTGTGTCGCCCAACTGCACCGTTACGGCGCCATCGGCCTGCTTGGCCAGTTTGCCGGTTTCCAGAATGATGTTTTTGCCCCCCATGGAGGCGATGATTTTCTCTGACATGTTTATTTAAGCCCGCTGCCACCCGAGGAACTTCAATCAATTCCGCGATCCTTGCGGACCTGATTGAAATTTCCCTGGAGGCAGCAGACGATTCTGAGCGGGATTGTTGGTTTGGCTGGATTCCCCCGCCCGCACACGGAAGGACCCCAGTTTTGAAGAACGCAGGAACCTATGGATACCCCATGATTCATTTCCCCGTCCCACGTTAAATAAAATCCATGCACCCGCCCCCGCAGGGAGCGCTGCACGGGGTGTGCTTTACTTGCGGAGTTTCAACTTCTTGGTCACTGCCTGATAACGACCCAAGTCCGTGTTGTGAAGATAATCCAACAGCCGACGCCGCTGGCTGACCATCATCAGCAATCCCCTGCGGGAGCTGTGATCCTTGACATTTCCCTGCAAATGGCCGGTCAAATGGTTGATGCGCTCCGTGAGCAATGCGATCTGCACATCCGCCGATCCGGTATCTTTGGCGTGCACCTTAAATTGTTCGATCGTCTTAGACTTCGATTCCATAGTTGTATAAAGGGTCAGGTTAATTGGTCATGGCCATCGTGTAAAGGGAATTTCGGCCAAAAATCAGGAGTTTGAACCGATCGGTATTGATGAGCTTAACGCCGGGGCTGTTTTGAAAATAATGCAACCATCTTGGAGCGAACATGTTTTGCTTTTGGCAAGGCAACTTGGAATAACTCCCCGCCAAAGGAGGAACATGTTTTCGATGACCTTTTTTAAACCAGTCCATCGCCATGCTTCACTCACTTGGAACGATGGTTACGGCTTTCCCTGGTTGGGATTGCTTATCAAAAAGGATTGCTTTTCCGGCTATATCCCGCCGAAATTGAGCGCCTTGGAATTGAATGGTTTCCACGGCATTGTAAGCGGAGGCCAAGGCGGATTTCAAATCCGTGCCGGACGCAGTGACACCCAGCACGCGCCCTCCATTGGTCAGCCATTGGTTTCCTGCACGCACTGTTCCGGCATGAAAAACCTTGATCCCGGGCATGAGCGCGGCCTTTTCCAACCCGGTTATGATCTGTCCCTTTGTAATGGGACCAGGATACCCGGCAGCGGCCATGACCACACAAACACTTGGCCTGGCATCCCATTTCAACTCCAGACCCGCCAAGGTTCCGTTCAAGCTGGCTTCAAGGACTTCCACCAAATCGTTTTGTAAACGCGGAAGGTAAACCTGGGTTTCGGGATCCCCAAACCGCGCATTGAATTCCAATACCTTGGGGCCTTTTCGGGTCAACATCACGCCAGGATACAATATACCCCTGAAATCAATGCCTTCCGCCGCACAACCTTTCAAAAAAGGGTCAAGAATCATGCGGCCCACACGGGAAAGCTCCTCCTCATTTAAAAAAGGCGTGGGCGAATAGGTTCCCATTCCACCCGTGTTCAATCCCAAATCCCCGTCCAAGGCCCGCTTATGATCTTGGGCAGTGGGAAACAGGCTCGCGGTTTTGCCATCACACAAGGCATGCAGCGATATTTCCATTCCTTCCAGAAGTTCTTGGATGACAATGCTGGCGCCAGCATCCCCAAAGTTGCGGGATACCAGTATTTCATCTATGGCCCGATCCGCTTCAGCCGTGGAATGACACAACAAAACGCCCTTGCCCAAGGCCAGTCCATCCGCTTTGACCGCACATTTGCCCCCCAAGCTGGCGGCAAATTTCCTTGCTTCCCTGGCATCGTTGAAAGTGCCGCCAGATGCCGTGGGAATGCCGTGCCGCTCCATGAATTTTTGCGAAAAGACCTTGGACGATTCGAATTGCGCGGCCATTTGATTGGGCCCCCATATCCGCAAGCCCTGATCCTGAAACAAGTCCACGATCCCCAGCGCCAGCGGGTTATCCGGCCCCACCACCACCAGGTCGCTTTTCATTTCCCGCGCCAGGTTCAAAAGCAGGGGCAAATCCTGCGCGCCAATGGACACACTCTCCACCCGCCTGCCATTGGAAGCCAAAACCTCCTCGGAAATGGCGCTGCTGCCGGGCGCACAAACGATCCGCGAGGCATGTCGGGACTGCGCCAGCTTCCAAACCAAGGCATGCTCCCGTCCGCCCGAACCTATCACTAGAATATTCATTTTGTCACCCCAGCTTAAACCAAGTCCGCCCGCAATAAATCCTTTTCAACGCCTTTCCATCAAAATTCCAACGACCAACCCCAATCCACAACCAAAGGTTCACAAAACCTTTTGTATCCCGTTTTTGTTCCGCGGCAAAAAGTCGCCGAGACGTGACCCTGGAAGAATTCGCGGCGCATTTCGGTGGTTAAAATAGCTTGCCACCAAGAAAGGCAGCGGCATAATGGGCGCCCGGTGATTCAGCGCGTTGCGGAATGTCTGCCTGGCAGCTTCACGGCGGCTGTTGAAAAATACGGGATTTCAGGCCCATGAATCCGGTTTCATGAGTCCACCTTTGGAAATGGTTTAATGCGCGGTTAGCTCAGTGGTAGAGCATTACCTTGACACGGTAGGGGTCACAGGTTCGAACCCTGTATCGCGCACCATCCAGACAACAATCAACTCCCCTTCCCCAGGCAATCGCTCTCCCACTATTTAACAGCGGGTCATGCAGTTAAACCTGGCAATCAAATCTGTTCACCGCGGCTCCAGGTGCCGCAGGTGAAATGCACGATACCTGAGCAATGCCAGTTCAATTTGCCTGCAACCGCCTGATTTTAAGATCACGATAGCGTATCACCGTCGCATCGGAATCATTGAATGCGCCAAGTCCAACCAGAAATCGGTTGGTGACAAGGTAGTAGTTCCGAGCAGGCGTCGTATTCTCGAATAAAGTCTGGCCGTTCACCGAGGCGGGCCGGTTTTTGATCCCGATGATTCCCTGCATTCTGGTGGGAGGGGTTGAGGGACTGGCCGGCTCTCGGTGGGTGGTCCGGTCGCTTCGAGGTTTGGGGGTTCGACGTCGAACCATCGCCGCTCTGATCGTCCTGGCGGTGACCCTCCCGTATTCTTCGTATTCGCTGATCCGCGCCCGGGCTCGCGCCGCGGAGGCCGACCAGCGCGACTACGATGCGGCGTGTGCCTACGTGGCCTCGCGGGTGGATCGGCCGGGCCCGGTTCTGAGTCGGCATCCGGGCGAGGTCTTCTGGATGACGGGTCGGACGGGCCTGGCCGTCGCCTCGACCGAGCGCCCCGGCGACCGCGACGCCGACCCGCTCGCGATCGCCCGAATGATGGAGAGATACCGGGTCGTTTTTCTCCTGATCGACCGCCAACGCTACCAGAACGCGCCTGTCAGCCCGCTCGCTCGGTTCGTCGATCGCTTCCCCGATCGCGTGAAGAAGGTCTGGAGCCGAGACGCGAAGGGATCCTCGGTCGAGGTCTATTCCGTGGTCAGCGGAGATTTCCAGGCCCAGTAATCACGGCGAGTCTGTTCCGGGACGGAGGATTGCAGAAGCTGGACCGCGGTTTCACGCAGAGACGCCGTGCGGGAACCGGACCGGAGTTTCACGCAGAGACGCCGTGCGGGAACCGGACCGGAGTTTCACGCAGAGACGCAGAGGGGCGCAGAGACGCAGAGAAGACAGGTTTCCTG
>DAIDJC010000187.1:0-228 GCA_027451565.1 Limisphaerales bacterium
AATCGCATGTGGAATCAAACGCGCTGGTCGTGGCGCGCATGTCAAGCCAGGCGGACAACCGGGAACTGCTCGGGGCGCAAGCGGAATGGCGCCGGCTCAGCCCCTTTCCGGTGGATCGCGCGGTCGCAGGACCGGCTCCATCTGCGCGCCCGTCAGCCTCCTGATTTTTCCCGCAAACCCGGGTTTTCCAGTTTGAAATGGGGTGACTGGCTTAAAAATCTCACAGGG
>DAIDJC010000187.1:238-6413 GCA_027451565.1 Limisphaerales bacterium
GTTCCAGGTCACTTCAAGGATTTCCTCAGGGGAATGCCGCCTTTTTCTCATTTCCAGGGCTGTCTTGGGCACCGCCAGCGGATCGCTTTTTCCCCAGTCGCAGGCGCTGTTCATCCACACCCGCTCCCGGCCATATTGTTCAATCAGGTCTATGGCCCGCGCCGGCGAACACTTGGTTTCAGGGTAAAGAGTCATTCCAGCCCACATTCCACTGTCCAGGACCAGATCAATGGTGTGTTCTTCCACGTGGTCAATGATCACCCGTTCAGGGGCGATTCGGGCATCACTTTTCAGGACATCCAGAATCAACTTTGTGCCCTTCCATTTGTCCTCCAAATGAGGCGTGTGGACCAATATCAGTTGGCCGTGCCGTGCCGCCAGGTCCACCTGCCATTCCAATACTTTTAATTCATTTCGCGTATTTTTATTCAGGCCAATTTCCCCGATTCCAAGGACGTTTTCCCGTTTCAGCAGCGGAGGCACCAGCGCGAGAACCTCCCGCGCCAGCCCCATATCCTCTGCCTCCTTGGAATTGATGCACAGCCAGCAAAAATGCCTGATCCCATGCGCTTTGGCGCGCCGCGGCTCCTGTTCGGTCAATTGATGAAAATAATCCGCAAACCCGCCGGCCGATTGGCGGTCAAATCCAGCCCAAAAGGCAGGTTCACAAACCGCCTCACATCCAGCCAGCGCCATCCTCTCATAATCATCCGTGGTGCGGCTCACCATGTGGGCATGGGGCTCAATGTATTTCATGAATGCTTCGCCTTGCGAGTTTGACGCGGGACCGGCACGGTCTTGGACCAGGCACCGCATGCGCCCTTGGTTCCTGCCGCCATGGCTGCCGTTCTGGTCGGGTCGCTCAAGGCAAGCAGGATGGAACGGGCTCTTGTTCCCTTCTTGGCGCGCAAATGCCCCATGGCGGCGCGCAGTCGTTGCATTCGAAAATCCTCCGGCCCATCCGCGCGGTCCATTCGGTCCAGGAACGCGGCCAATTCAATCAATTGATGCCGTGCCGCCAGAAAATATAAATCCAAGACTTCTTGCCTGTTCATAATTGGCTCCGGTCAATATGACCTCCAAAACACCTGGCCGCAAGGAGACAGTCTGGAACGAAAAGGTTCACACGCCAAAAAATGGTGCGGGGCAGTTTTGCTGCCCCGCACCACCCCAACCAACCATTAACCATTAACCATGAACCAACCACTAAAAAGTCATTAATCGTAACGGGCCAAGGTCAGCAATCCGTTAGGATCGTTCACTCCATGTCCTTGCAGAAAATAAATGCTCTGGTAGCCGGCGCCTCGAAGTCCCAGGAAAATGGGAACAGACCGGTCCCTGAACTCATTGCCGAGTGTGGGTTCATTGTAATTTTCCAAAATGACCACAGCGGTATGGCGCTCGGGCAGGGCGTGGGCCTTGTTCAAAACTTGGGTGGTTTGGGCAAAATCAGTTTGCAAAGGACTGAGGACCCTGCAGGAATCCGGATTCACAGAATCAATGACCAATGCCGAACGGTCCGTGCCCTGATACGCCTGTGGCGGCGGCGGGGTGGCACATGAACAGGTCCAAAATGAAAGAGACATTGTCATCGCCAGAAGTCCCAGACGATTCGCCAGTTTGCCAGAAATCCATTGAAATGGGTGCGACATACGCTTAAAAATTCAACAACTGAAAATAAGCAGGGAATATGCCAAAGACCTATTCGTGAATTTTTCCTGAAGCGGTAAAAAACGAGGTCGCAGCTTGTGATCGGCCTGGTTGAGAGGAGTGGAAGAACAGCCTTTCAGGTTTTGGTCTTTGTTTCGGCTCAGTCAAGGCCCTATTCGGGGGGGATTTGCCCCGCGGGTAAGCTCGTCACAGGCCAAAAATCCTCGCTACCCCTGGTTAAAACTTTCCCTGGTTAAAACTTTTCTTGAAATGGCCTGTTTTTCGAGAAATGACCCTGCGAAACGGCAAAACTGTCCACGAAATTTCAACCTTGTGTCTTGCAATGGGGCAACCGGCATGCAGCGAGTGCGGGTTCATCGCAATCGGCTGAAAAATGCGTGCGCTGTCCGGCAGGTGATGGCGCTCAATTCCTCCAGCGAACATTGGCGCACTTGCGCCACTTTTTCTGCGATGGATTTCACAAATGCCGGCTCGCAGCGTGCTCCCCGATGGGGGACGGGCGCCAGATACGGGCAATCCGTTTCCAGCATGAAGCGGTCAGCCGGCGCTGCAGCCGCGGCATCGCGTATGTTTTGGCCATTTTTAAAGGTCACGATGCCTGTGAAACTGACCAAAAACCCCAGGGCAAGAACCTGGTCCAGCCGGTCGAGTGACTCCCCAAAACAATGAAACACACCGCGCACCCTGGATGCCTGGCCCTTGAGAATGGCGATGGTATCATCAAAGGCGCTGCGTTGGTGAATGACGCAATTCAAACCGGTTTCAGCCGCCACTTCGAGGTGTTGAACGAAAAGGTCCGCCTGACGCTGCCTGTAACGGGCGTCGTCCGCTTCTGTCCCGCCCCGTGAACTGGGCAGCCGGTGATAATCCAACCCCGTTTCGCCCAGGGCCACGACTTTGGGATTTTGTGCAAGCTTTCTCAAGTCGGGACGAAAATCCAAAGGCGCTTCCAAAGCGTCTGAAGGATGCCAGCCCGCAACGGCATAAATGGGATCGTGTTGGGAAGCCAGCGCCATTGCCCTCCTGCTGCTCTCCAGATTCGTGCCAATGGTAATGACACGGCTGATTCCAGATTCCCCCGCCCGCGCCAGCACTCGATCAAAATCTTCTGCAAAATCAGGATAATCCAGATGGGCGTGGGTGTCGTAGAAAACCGGCTTGGAAGTCGTCATGTCCCTTTCAACCTAACCTTTTGCGCAGGGGTTGGCAATGTCCGCGCACCCCTGGCAGGGCACGGCTGCGAGTGAGCCTCGGGAATTCAGTTTTTTGACGAGGCCTGTTGCTTCTGCAATTCACGGATGGACTCCGAGACAATGAGCGCCCCGGGATAGCCGGGGTCCTCCTTCAAAAGATCCTGCCAGTTTGCAATGGCATCATGAATCCGCCCAGCCTCCACCAACCGGGAAGAAAGGGCGCGGCGGATGCGAATGCGTTGTTGCATGGTGGGGTTCAGCAACAGCGCGCGCTGCCAATCAAATAGGGCTGAGGATGGCTTTCCGCAGGCCTCATCCAATTCCGCCAGTTTCTCCATCAGGACGGGACTTTTAAAAGTGTCAGGCAGGTTTTCCACCATGGACCCGAGCGACCTTGGGCTCATGCCCCGGGCCAGGCTGATATTGATCAACTTTTCCCAGCACCATGCATCCAGAGGGTTTTTGGCCTGGGCCAGATCATGGTGCCATTCCCCCAAACTTTTTCTAAATGGCTGGTAAAGAGGATCGCCCAGCACGGTGGTCTGCCACGATAACCCGGGTTGGCAGGCCCAGGCGGCTTCGCCAAAAGTTTGTCCACCGCAAAACAGCGCCAGGAACACGGCAATGTTGGGGGTCAGTTGCAAATAGGGTTCATACACGCAGCCCATGGTGCAGGTCACGCCCTTCGCCAAAAGCGGACCGCACCATCCCTGGTCGGTGGTCCGCAAGGATGCCGCGCTGAAGGAAAAGAGATGATAACCAAACGCGCCTGGCATGAATTCCACCTTGGGTTGGGCAAATGGCCCGCAGGCATCGGATGAGTACCAGCCTGCATAGATGGCAATTTGGCTGAGGGGATACGAGGAAGGATAGGTGTCGCTGTTGGTGTCCACGTCCACGTCAAATCCGTTCAGGCGACATATGCGTGCCCCGTTTAAAATCCACTGGTCCCCGGTGTAATAGGGGCTGTGCGGCCCCAGGCCGCGGGCATCGAAGTAGGCGCGCCCCCATAATCCATCGTGTTCAGCCTGAATGGCTTTGTCCACCAATCCGTTGGCAATGTCAAAGCTCGGGCCATCCAGGCGCGCCACCATCAGGAGTCCATGCTCCGGGGTCATCCATTCCGCGTTGGTGCAACCATAAAGGGGATTGCGCAAGGCCCCCTCAAGGGTCGGATGGGTTTCCAACAACGGGAGCCAACTCAATTCTGAGTCCACGGCGGCTTGGTTGCGTTTCAGCCCCGTATCCTGAAGCAGTCCTTCAGCCTGCTCCTGAATTTTCAAGGGAACTCCATAGCATAACACCGCATAACGAATCCGGGATTTCACCACCCGCTTTTCCATTTTTGGACCGCCGCGCACTGGATGGATTGGTTGCATGGATCCAAGAGTCCAAAGCCCTTTTTCCACCAACTTCGCCGCCAGCGGGATTTGCAGGTCCCGGGTGAATTCCTCCCTGCTCATGGTTTCATTGGTTGTCAGGTCAAACCCAATGATTTGCCCGGGTGGAACATGCCTTGCCAGGGCATAATGCAAAGCCACCCGTTGCGAATCCGGCATCCGGCTATTGTAAACTAAAACCACTTCATCCCCCGGGGAGCCTGAAACCTGTGCCATTGCACTTCCCATGCACCAGGCCGTCATCCATGTAAAAAACCATTTCCTGGGCCGCAGAGCCATCGCTTTGCGGGCAGATACTGCCCCCAGCCAGAGGGTTTGAAAGACAAGCCCGGCAAAGGTCCTGCTCATACGGATTTTCGTGATTGTGGAATTCGGTGGAAAGGCCCATTCATGAGGTTGGAAAGACATGCCGGAACTGGGCCTGTCCCCGCTGAATTCCTGAAATTGCCTCCTCGCGGGGGAGTTGTCCGTGGATTCGTCGCAAAATGATCAGCCATGGAAGTTGCCCTTTGTGGGGTTTGGAATTTGAATCTTTAAACCGTCCCATGCCAGATGAACGGATTCCGGCAGCTCCTCCTGCACTTTGTCGTGGTCGTAATCATGGGTCAGGTGGGTGAAATAGGTCTGGCGCGCTCCAATGCGGCGTGCCGCAGTCAGCGCCTCGTCCAGGCACATATGGGTGGGATGAGGCTTGAAACGCAGCGCATCCAATACGACAATTTCCACGCCGCGCACTTTTTCAATCACCTCCTCGGGCACCTCTTTGCAGTCGGTAAGATAGGCCAGCCGCTTGACCCGGTCTTGTTCAAAAAGGAAACCCAGTGTGGTCATGCGGCCATGCGGAAGGGGCAGGGGGGTGATGGCCAGATCACCCACGTTGAAAGGACCTGAGACCACATGTTCTTCAGGCATGAAATAGCCCCTGGGCCAGGGCCCGGCGTGAAAGGCATAGGCAAATACCCGGCGCAAATGCTGCATCGTTTCCTCGCTGGCATAAATCGGAAGTGTCTGGTTCCCGCGCAGGTCGCAAAACCTGCGGCAATCATCCATTCCCAAAACGTGATCGGCGTGCGCATGGGTCACCAGCACGGCATCCAGCCAGCGGATTTTTTCACGCAGACATTGAATGCGAAAATCCGGCGGGGTATCCACCACCAGTTTTGCGCCTGCGGTTTGCACGTACAGGGACGGCCTGGTTCGCCAGTTTTTGGGGTTGGCCAGAAAGGCTTCGGGATAATCCACGCCGATCATGGGCACCCCCTGCGAGGTTCCGGAACCCAGGAATGTGACTTCAAACGCCATACGCCGGGGACATTACCAAAAACCGGCGCCAGGGCGAGGCATTTTCAGGAACCCGCGCACCGGGGATCTGAGCCACCAGAACTGCCGCACGGCCTGGTGGATTTGATTGGCCGGAAACCGGATTTCCCAGGTTTTACTTTCTTTCGCCGCCCTTGGCTGTTTCAATCAATTCCCAAAACTTTGGGTTTTCCTGCAAGGCTTCGTCCTCACCGGCTTTCAGGCCGGACCGGAAAAGAAAATCCTTGAGGGTGTGACGGCTGAGGATGCGGTGAACCAGTACGCCCAAGGCGTGGCGCTCGAAATAGACGCGGTAATCGCCCAGGCGGAACCGATGCAACAAATGCCCGCCATTTTCCAGTTTGCCAAAATCCTCCATTTCGCTGCCAATGACATGTTGGGGAAGGCCCCGAAAGTCGCCCAGAATCTGGAGCTGAAGTTCCTTGGGCATGCGCGCCAACTCGGCGGCGCTGGTGGGGGTGAATATGATTTGAAATGTTTGCATGGCTTTTTAAACACCGCATGAGCAACCGCCAGAAGTCTAGCCCAACCCTTCCAGTGGGTGCAAACGCTTTCGAAACCGTTGCGCAGGCATGTAGGCCTTCTCCCGAT
>DAIDJC010000188.1 GCA_027451565.1 Limisphaerales bacterium
AAGCCCGAAAAAGGCGGCCTCTTTTGCGAGCGCATTTTCGGCCCTGTCAAAGACTGGGAATGTTCCTGCGGAAAATACAAGCGCGTGAAGCATCGCGGCGTGGTTTGCGACCGCTGCGGCGTGGAAGTCACACTGTCCCGGGTGCGGCGCGAGCGGATGGGCCACATCGAGCTGGCTGTTCCCACCTGCCACATCTGGTTCTTCAAGTGCATGCCCTCGCGCATCGGCCTGGCGCTGGACATGACCGCACGCCATCTGGAACGCGTCATTTATTACGAGGATTACCTCGTCATTGACCCGGGCACCACCCCCCTGAAACCCAATCAGTTGCTCACCGAAGTGGAATTCCGGGAAGCCCGCGAAACCTACGGCGCCGAGGCTTTTGTGGCCAAAATGGGTGCCGAAGCCGTTCGCGAAGCCATGGCCCGTGTGGACCTGGCGAAGCAGGCCGACGAACTGGCCGTGGCCATGACCGAGACCAAAAGCAAGCAGATCCGCAAAAAGCTCGGCAAACGCATCAAATTGCTTCAGGGCCTGGCCTCATCCAAGAGCCGTCCTGAATGGATGATCCTCACCGTGCTGCCGGTCATTCCCCCCGACCTGCGCCCGCTCGTGCCCCTGGAGGGCGGACGTTTTGCCACCAGCGATCTCAACGACCTTTACCGGCGCGTGATCAACCGCAACAACCGCCTGCGCACCCTTCTCCAGCTCAAGACGCCGGAGGTCATCATCCGCAACGAAAAACGCATGCTTCAGGAAGCCGTGGATGCCTTGTTTGACAACGGCAGGCACGGCCGCCCCGTCACCGGCGCGGGAAACCGCTCCCTCAAGTCCCTCAGCGACATGCTCAAGGGCAAGGGCGGACGTTTCCGTCAGAACCTCCTGGGCAAGCGCGTGGATTATTCCGGGCGTTCCGTCATTGTCATTGGCCCGGAATTGAAGCTCAACCAGTGCGGGTTGCCCAAGAAAATGGCCCTCGTGCTGTTCGAACCCTTCATCATCCGCCGCCTCAAGGAGCTTGGCTATGTGCACACCGTGCGCAGCGCCAAAAAAATGATCGAGCGCCAGACCCGCGAGGTTTGGGACGTGCTCGAGGAGGTCACCAAGGGTCATCCCGTGCTCCTCAACCGCGCTCCCACGCTGCACCGCCTCTCCGTCCAGGCCTTTGAACCCCAATTGATCGAGGGCGAGGCCATTCGCATTCATCCACTGGTTTGCACCGCCTACAACGCGGACTTTGACGGCGACCAGATGGCCGTCCACGTGCCGCTGTCCGTGGAGGCCCAGATGGAGGCGCGCCTCCTGATGATGGCCACCAACAACATCTTTTCGCCCTCCTCGGGCAAACCCATCATCACTCCCACACAGGACATCACTCTCGGTTGCTACTATGTAACCGCCGAGCCGCGCAAGCCGCTCCCGTCCAACCTGGAGCAGCTCCCCCTCTTTGGCTCCAAGGAGGAGGCCATCTTTGCCTACAACGACGGCGCCCTCAAAACCCACGACCGCATCCGCCTCTCCAACCCGGATTTCGGTCGCAAAACCGTGTTCGGTAACATGGAGAAGAAGGTGATTGACACCACCATCGGGCGCGTTCTTTTCAGCGAGATCTGGCCGGATGAACTCGGTTTCCACAACAAGCCGGTCAAAAAATCCGACCTCGGGGACCTCATCTGGAAATGTTACAAGTTTGCCGGGCACGACAAAACCGTGACCATGCTCGACAAGCTCAAGGAAATCGGTTTCCGCGAGGCCACCAAGTCCGGCGTCTCCATCGGCATTGATGACATGATCGTTCCCCGGGAGCGCGATGAGCAGATCGAAAATGCGCACAAGCAGATTCGCGAGGTGGAGAAGCAGTATCGCAAGGGCGTCATCACCTCCGGCGAGCGCTACAATAAAATCGTGGACATCTGGACCCATTGCACCGATCAGATCTCCGGTGTGATGTTCCGCACGCTGGAGCAGAACCAGGGCAAAAAGGAGTACAATCCTGTTTATCTGATGGTGGATTCCGGCGCCCGCGGCAACAAGCAGCAGATCCGCCAGTTGGCCGGTCTCCGCGGCTTGATGGCCAAGCCCAGCGGCGAAATCATCGAGAAACCCATTCTCGCCAACTTCCGCGAGGGCCTGTCCGTGCTCGAGTATTTCATCTCCACCCACGGCGCCCGCAAAGGCCTGGCCGATACCGCCCTGAAAACCGCCGATTCCGGTTACATGACCCGCAAACTCGTGGACGTCTCCCAGGATGTCATCATCCAGGAAAAGGATTGCGGCACCACCAACGGCATCTGGGTCTCCGCAGTCTTCGAGGGCGAGGATGAAGTCGTCAAGATTTCAGACCGCCTCGTCGGGCGTTTCGCCTGCGATGACATCGTCAACCCCACCAGCCCCAAGGAATATCTCATCCGTGCCAACGAGGAGATTGATGAAAACAAGGCCCGGGGCATTGACAGCGCCGGCATTGACCGCGTGCGCATCCGGTCCGTGCTCACCTGCGAGAGCAAGCACGGCATTTGCATGGCCTGTTACGGGCGCAACCTGGCGACCGGTTCCCTGGTCAAACTCGGCGAGGCGGTCGGCATCATCGCTGCCCAGTCCATTGGCGAGCCGGGCACCCAGCTCACCATGCGCACCTTCCACACCGGCGGCGTGGCAGCGGGCGTGTTCAAACAGCCCCAGATCAAGTCCAAGCACGAGGGCATCATCCGCTACAATGACCTCAGGTCCGTCGAGTTGGAGGATGGCAACAACATCGTCCTCAACAAAAACGGATCCCTCTCCATCCTCACCGAGGACGGCAGGGAATTGGAAAGCCACACCGTCGTCATCGGCGCCGTCGTTTCCGTCAAGGATGGCGGGCGCGTGAAAAAGGGCGATACCTTCGTGCAATGGGACCCGCACAACGTCCCCATTCTCTCCGAAAAAGCCGGCAAGGTGAAATTCCACGACATCATCGAGGGTGTCACCATGAAACAGGAAGTGGATGAAGCCACCGGCGAGGAATCCATGGTCATCATTGACCACAAGGAGGACCTGCACCCGCAGATCATCATGAGCGATGACAAGGGCGAGGTGGTGGCCAATTACCCCATTCCGTCCGGGGCGCACATTGTCGTCAACGAGGGCGACCGCATTGTGCCCGGAACCTTGATCGCCAAAACGCCGCGCAAACAGGCCAAAACCCGGGACATCACCGGCGGTTTGCCCCGTGTGGCGGAATTGTTTGAAGCCCGCAGGCCAAAAGACGCATCGGAAATCTCCAAGATTGACGGCATTGTTGATTTTGGACCCAGCGTCCGCGGCAAGCGCTGCATTCTCATCACCGACACCGCCACCCAGCTCCAGGAGGAGCACCTCATCCCCATTGGCAAGCACGTCATTGTCTTCAAGGGCGACCTGGTCAAGAAAGGCCAGCAATTGACCGAAGGCCCCATGGATCCGCACGAGATTCTCGAAGTCTGCGGACCCCAGGAGCTGCAGGAACATTTGGTCAGCGAAGTCCAGGAGGTTTATCGCCTCCAGGGTGTGACCATCAATGACAAGCACATTGAAATCATCGTCCGCCAGATGCTGCGCAAGGTGCGCATCACCGAGGCTGGCGACACCCAGTTCCTCTGGGGCGAACAGGTGGACAAACTCGAGTTCGAGGCGGAAAATGAGCGCGTCGAGAAAAAAGGCGGCAAACCCGCCGAAGCCTCGCCGGTGCTCCTGGGCATCACCAAGGCCAGCTTGGAAACCGACAGCTTCCTCAGCGCTGCCAGCTTCCAGGACACCACCCGCGTCCTCACCGAGGCTGCCACCCGCTCCAAGATTGACAGCCTCCGTGGTTTCAAGGAAAACGTCATCATGGGTCACATCATCCCCGCAGGCACGGGATTCGATTACCATCGCAAGGTGGAACTCCGGCCCCTGGTGGAAGTGCCCGAACCCCAGCCCGAAGAGGAAACTCCCGAGGCTGCGGAATCGGAAAACCCCTTGCTGGCCTGATCCCCGGGGCCAGTCCCCAAGTTCTTTCAACCAGGCGCCCGGCACTGCCGGGCGCCTGCTTTTTTGCCCCCGCGCATCCGGGTTGGACTTCCCGCCGCCGCCGGTTTACATTGCGCCCGGATTGGTTCAACCAGCACGAAAACCGGGATATGAATAAGAAGCGGAATTCCAGGACATCGGCGCTCTTCCTCAAAAAATTTTGGGCCGTGTTGCTCTGTTTCCCGTTCGCATGCCGGATGCAGGGTGCGCCGGTTGTTTTCACCGTGGACCCTTCCCAGAGCCATGTGACCGTGTCCGGCACCGTGGCCGCCTACGGCCTCTTTTCCGCGCCGATCGCCCAACAAACCCCGGGAAGTTTGACCGCCGCCTTTGGCGGCGCCATTAATGCCGATTTGACTGGCACAAACATTCAATTCACCGGCACAAGCCTGGTTGAGGCTCAAACCAATTCCACACCCCAGCAGCCCGCGCCGGGCGGGACATCGGGAAGCGCCCCGGCGGATTACGGCGGGCTGGCCACTCAAAAAACATTTTTAGCCGATATCACCGTGACGGTGGCCATTCGCAATGTGGGTCTGGATTTGATCAGCCCGGTGCTGCCTTTATCCAACGGCAGCTTTGCGACCTCTTCACTGGAGTTTCTTTTCTCAACAAATGCCGGCAATTCCATTGATTATGCCGTTTCCTACCCCGTCCAAAATGGAACGATAACACTTGCCGGCAATTCGATGTTGGACACGGGGTCTGCGGCCACCCTCTCCATCACGGGCGCCACGGAAATCCTGACCATCCCTGTTAGCGCGATCTTCACCGAAACCTCCGGTTCCACGTCCGGCACCAGCCTGGTCATGGTCGGCCAGATTGTGGCCTCGCTGCAAATTCCCCCTCCAATCATTGATTCCATAGTGGTAAGCAATCAAATGGTGACCTTGAGTGTTTCCGGTGTCACCGCCCAATCCAAGGTGTTGGCCTCCACGGACCTCATCCACTGGTCGGCCCAGGACTCCGTCATTTCCACCCTCTCCGGACGGACTCTTTTTGCTTTTCCCGCCACAAACACCGTTGAGTTTTTTAAAATTCAACAGTGATGCGGCCACCAGCCCGGCTATTTGCGGGCTGTTCAGACCCCAACTCTTTTTCGGGTTTGTTTGCCGCAAAAGTGTGATGTGGAAAAACCTGAAGAGGCTGAAAGGCAATGGAGGCGTGGCTCCGCCCTGGGCGGGCAGGGGCCGCGGGTTATTTCATGTGTTGTCCAAATGGCTTCAAGCCTGTGGACTTAATTTTTCATGGAGTGGCGGATGTCCTGCGCCTCGCACAGGTACACCACTTCCTCGGCGATGTTCTTGGCGTGGTCGGCGATGCGTTCCAGGCTTTTGGTGGCCACGATCCAGTGCAGACAGCGTGAAATGGTGTCGGGATTTTCCGCCATGTGCCGCGCCAGGGTGTCGTGCATGGATTTGTTCAGAACGTCCACTTGCTTGTCCCGGGGGATCAGGTTGCGGGCGGCGGCGGAATCCCGCTGCACAAAGGCATCCAGGGCGTCCTTGACCATGGTGAGCGCCATGCCCGCCATGTGGGGCAGGTCCAGGTGCAGTTTCAGCGGCGGTTCCTGAGACAAATCCCGGGCGCGCTTGGCGATCTTGGTGGCTTCATCGCCTATCCGCTCCAGGTTCTGGGAAATCTTCATCCCCACGGTCACCAGGCGCAAATTGCTGGCCAGGGGCGCCTTGGTGAGCAGTTGGATGGCCATTTCATCAATTTCAATCTCGCACTGGTCAATGGCCTTGTCCTCCTGGCGCACTTGTATGGCGAGGTCGTACTGGCGCTGCATGAGAGCTTCCACCGCGCGGTTGACGGATGTCTCCGCGAGGCTGCCCATCAGCAGCAGCTTCTGTTGCAATCCGTCCAGGCCTGTTTCAAAATGATTGTCCATAATTGTCAATGAGTTGATCTCAGCCAAACTGGCCGGTCACATAATCCTCCGTCTGGCGTTTTTGGGGTCTGGTGAAGATTTTTTTGGTGGCGTCGTATTCCACCAGTTCGCCCATGTAAAAAAAGGCGGTGGAATCCGAGACGCGCGCCGCCTGCTGCATGTTATGGGTGACGATGACGATGGTGTACTCCTTTTTGAGGCTGACGACCAGTTCCTCGATCTTGGCGGTGGCGAGCGGGTCGAGGGCCGAGGCGGGTTCATCCATGAGGAGGACCTCGGGCTGGACGGCGAGGGCCCTGGCGATGCAGAGTCTTTGTTGCTGGCCGCCGGAAAGGCTGATGGCGGGGGAGCGGAGGCGGTCCTTGACCTCATCCCAGAGCGCGGCCATGCGCAGGGCCTGCTCGGTGCGTTCGGCCAGCTTTTCCCTGCGGGTCATGCCATTGAGGCGCAGGCCCACGTTCACATTGTCCTCGATG
>DAIDJC010000189.1 GCA_027451565.1 Limisphaerales bacterium
ACTAAGCAACGAGGTTGAAAGTGTCAAATTCTAATGACTCATCAAATATCATTAATTTTTTTAATCCTGCGCGCACCTCAATGAACTAAAATGAATACTCCCCCTCCGCTGATTACCCGCATTCCCTGTCAGACTGACGTTGGCCGACCTGCATCCGGAGTGATGTTCTCCTGAAAGATTGTATTTATGCCTTTGCCTGATTAAAGACGGATGCCTGCAAGGCCGGTCCCTTGCGGCTCCAATTTTCCATTCATTTCAAAGGTATTTTTTTCTGAGACTGCCCAATGTTTTATCAGGGTTGGAAAGCATTTTGCCAACGCGCGCCATCCATGGGCCAAAAAGCGCGTGAAATTCCGCTAAATATTGGCAAAACCATGCATGCTGCCCGCTGGCACGGTGGTCGCTATTACGGACTCATGCTAAAATTCTTTAACCTCTCCAAGATGAATACGAAGCACAAACTGATTCGTTTTATCCTAGGCACTTGTGTGAGTGTGATTGGCACGCAGGCAAGTGCTGACCAAGCGCCTGTCGCCACACCTGCGGCGCCTCCTGCATCCATGCCGGAACGTATCACCTCCAGCCCTCCGCTTTCTTCTGATGACAACACTGGCCGCTTCGGGGCAGGCATTATTTTGGGCGAACCGACGGGTCTTTCGGTGAAATATTGGCTAAACGACAAGCTGGCCATTGATGGCGCCGCCGGATTTTCCACTGCCGACCACACGGAATTCTATCTGCACAGCGATGTACTGTGGCACAACTTTGATTTGATTCCAGTGCCTCAGGGACGCATGCCGGTTTATTTTGGAATCGGCGCCCTGGGCCGTTTGCGAGACGATCATCAAGACAACCAGGTTGGCATCCGTTTTCCGGTGGGGGTGTCTTACATGTTTGAGAACGCGCCGGTGGATGTTTTTGTGGAAGTTGCTCCTGCCATTGATGTTGCGCCGGCGGCGCAGGGCGAAATCACTGGCGGTGTTGGCATACGTTATTGGTTTTGAAGCGGTAACCGGTCCAACCCTCCACTGCCGCATGTGGCATTAGCCCCGTCGCGGGTCATTATTGGGCAATCAGTGATGAATGCCCGGGGTGGATATCCAGTTGAAAAACCAAAGGAGCAGCGCAACCAAGCCAATCAGGACAGCCCCAAAGAAGAAAGTGAAAAACTTGATCCGCCTTTGGTGTGGCGAGAGCTTGCGCTTGAATGGCATCTTTAAAGGTAGGTGTGAAACCGATGTTTTTCAAATGCCCCTTTTCAGGCTGGCCGCGATGTTTACAACATGGTGAATGGTCGCAGTGAGGATGCAGCGCCTTGTTCTAATTAAAAGCCCAGGCCAACCACGGCGCACAGAGCAGGGCAGGCAGGAAATTAGCCAGCGCCACGCGGCGAACCTGCAAAATGACCGGGGCCATCGCACAGGTGATGAGTCCGGCGGTGGCGTTTTCCAGGTCCAATGCCTGATGCGCCAACAGGCACGGCAGCACCACGCCATGTGTCACGAGCGTCAGGCCATCAAAAAATCCGAGGACTGGCAATGCAGCCAGGGCCACCGGCCACCGACAGCCTTGCACAAAACTCATCATGGCCATCCCGTCCATCATGGCTTTGATCAGAAACAGCCAGAAATCGCCATTCAACCCATCCGCCACAGACCCCACAATCCCCAATGGGGAACTGCAGTAGAGCAAGGCTGCAGAAATCCAGGCTCCCGATGCCGGGGTCTTATTATCGGGCCGGGAAGCGGATCCCAGCTTTTGAGCAGCCCAGTGTCCCATCCAGTTGGATAAATTCTGCATCCCGGCCGACCGGCCCAAAAAATGCCCTGCCACGAGGGCCAGGACCGCCAGCGTTGCTTCCTTTAAAGCATGGCCCAGAGGCCCATGGACTCCCATCCAGAACAAGTTCAAACCTGCCAACACGGTGGCCGCCCCCAACATGGATTTTATTACAATTTGTGTGCGCAGAGTCAGGGCCTGTGGTCGTGTCACACCCCAAAGCGCCCCTGCAAGGATCCCCAATGCGTTGAGAAATGCTCCAATCATTTGCTCCCATCCTGAACCTTGACCCCAAAGAAAACAATTTCCATTACCGCAACCCAGCCTTATGGTTTTCGCCTTGGGCCAATTTTCGCCAATGCGGAGCCCGGCACCTCAATCGCCGTGGCTGTGGGTGCCTTCGCTTTATTTTGCGGAAGGTTTGCCCTATGCCTTGGTCGCTTCAGTGTCCGTGGTGGCCTACAAAAACCTGGGGGTTTCCAATGATATCGTGACCCTGTCTGCCAATCTCCTGTGCCTGCCTTGGATGTTCAAGCCTCTTTGGAGCCCGGTTGTGGACCTGATCCGCACCCGGCGCCAGTGGGTCTGGGCATGCCAGATGATCATGGCTTTATCCCTGCTTTGCCTGGCCTTGGCAGTGCAGTCCACCCATTTTTTTATACTTTCATTGGTGGGCATGGCTTTGCTGAGCCTGACCTCGGCGACCCACGACATGGCCGCAGATGGCTTTTACCTGGTCACCCTTCCGGAATGGCAGCAGGCGGCATTCTCCGGGGTGCGAAACACCGCCTATCGAGCCGCAGGCATGGCCGCCCAAGCGGGCCTTGTCATGATGGCTGGCGCCCTGTATCAGCATGGCGGGTCTTACCAAAGCGCCTGGGCCATCGCTTTGGGCTCATGCGCCCTCATCATGTTTTTGCTGGCCAGCTACCATCACCTTCAACTGCCTTATCCTTCGGGTGACAGGCCTGGAAGCCACGCCATTGGGATGCCCTGGCTCCCGGACTTTCTCAATGTGCTGGGCTCCTTTTTCCGCAAACGCCGCATCCTGATAATGCTGGCATTTCTCCTTTTTTTTCGTTTCGGCGAGGCCCAACTTGCACCCGTTTCACGCCTGTTTCTGCTGGATGCGCCTGATCATGGCGGCTTGGGATTGACCGATCCCCAGTATTCCCGGATTTATGGCCTGTGGGGCCTTGCCGCTTTGCTGGGAGGCGGACTGCTGGGGGGATGGTTGATTTCACGCCATGGCTTGAGACGCTGGCTTTGGCCCATGGTTCTGGCTTTGCACGTTCCTGACGGCTTGTTTCTATGGCTTGCCTGTGCCAAGCCATCCAGCCTGCTTTTGATCAGCCTCGGCGTGAGTGCGGAACAATTCGGCTACGGATTCGGGTTTGCCGCCTATATGATGTACATGCTCCACATGGCTCGAGGAAGGCATTCCACGGCTCATTACGCCCTCTGCACGGGGTTCATGGCCGCCGGCTTGTTGATCCCCGGCCTTTGGAGTGGATGGCTCCAACTGCGCCTGGGTTACCCGCTCTTTTTTGCCTGGGTCCTGCTCGCCACCATCCCGGGCTTTGTTGTGGCGGCATGCATTTCCGTGCCCCGAAATCTCGGGCGCCGCTCACCGATTCTTTGACCATATTCCAGCAAACTGAATTGCAAACTGAATTGCCTTTGCCACGCCAGCCTTCGTAGAATCGCTCTTGTCGCCATATGACGCCATTTCATTCACACACCGCCCGGGTCTGCCACAAAACCTTGCAAAGGAAAGGTTCCTTCATTTTATACCCGGCCAGCCTGGTGTTCATACTGTCAGTTAGCCTGTTCCAAGTCCTTGGCCAAAATATGGACGCTCCACAGCCGGTCCACGCCCCCACTCCGGTGGTGCACAGGCCCAGTATTATTTTACTCCAATTCCACGGCTTGGCTTTTGGGGATTTAAGCTGCCTGGGCCAGACCCAGTTCCAAACTCCCAACTTCGACGAATTGGCCGGCGAGGGAATGAAGTTCACCCATTTTACTCCCGGAACCACCAACCCTGCGGAGGCCCAAGCCCGGTTTTTAAACTGTGTTTCGTATTCCGACCAGACAATGCCCCTCGCGAGCATTCTCAAATCCGCCGGTTATCGTACGGGATTCATTGGTGAATGGACCCTGCCAGGCCAGCCTTGGGATCAGGGTTTTGATGAATTTGCCGGATTTCTCAATCCCGACCTTGGCACCAATTATTACGCCGACACCTTCTGGCGCCGCACGCCCAAAATGTTTTACAATAACATGACCCATAATTGGATGGAATGGAACCCTGCCGAAGGGCCCAACAACGGCGGTCAGGAAATGATTTATCAAAACATCCAGGGTCATCAAGGCCGGTATCTTCCCGATTTCATGTTCACCTGGGTTCTTCATTTCATGCAGGACAACATGCCCCAATGGTACACTGGCTACCGCCCTTTTTTCCTGGTCGTCAACCTCCCGGCGCCTCGCTCTGCCACGCCCGGCAAGGATGTTTTCCCGGTTCCCACAGACGCTCCCTTTTCAGACGAACCCTGGCCACAGCCCGCCAAAAATCGGGCAGCTCTTCTCACCCGGCTTGATGGCAGCATTGCCACGCTGTTGCAAAAACTCCGGCAAAAGGGCCTGACCAATGAAGTGGCCGTCTTTCTCACCAGCAGCGAGCCGCCAGCTCCGTACTCCACACCGGGCATGGGTTTTCTTCAATCGCCCGAAGACCGTGCCAACGAAACCAATTCCGCGCCCCTTGCCCCCATGATCACCTATTGGCCCGGTGTGATCCCTGCGGGAAAAACCAATAACCAACCCTGGCAAGCCTCCGATTTTCCTGCCACGGCATTGCAAATAGCCGGTTGCAAACCCGTCGGCAAAATCTCAGGAACCTCCATTATCCCCCTTTTGCAGGGACATGATAGACCATCCCAACCCTGATTTGGAAAAAGGGTCCTAAAGGGGCTGAAACGGCCCTTTTTGGTCATCACCACAAATGGGGACAAAGTCATGTTCAAGTTTTAGCATTCTTTAGAGCCTGACTGAAAATTCGGTGGATTTGCAAAAGACCATTAAGAATTTTCTCGCCGCCGGGAATGATGATCCAAAGCCACTTGCGAGACACTCACACGCGCACTGCCAAAAACAAATGGCTACTGTTTTAATTGAAGCTCTTCAGCTCGGGCGGGGACTTCGGATATAAATTTTAACAACACCCTTTAGTCCTCCGGGCGCTCGCCACTTGGAGCCATTTTCACAAGCTTGGGCATGAATTCACCCAACACTGTGACCAAATCTTTTTGAGCCGCCATCACATCGCGAATGTTTTTGTAGGCCATCGGGACTTCATCAAGACCGGCGCTGATGAGCGTCACGCCTTGCTGCTTGAGGAAACGGTTAACCTCTTTCCAGTTGAACCTCTCGTTTGCAGCTTTGCGACTCATCGCACGGCCCGCACCGTGCGAGGCCGAATTTAGCGATTCGGGATTTCCTTTGCCACTCACGACAAATCCCGGCGCGGCCATCGAACCGGGAATGATGCCCAAAACGCCTTCGCCTGCCGGCGTGGCACCTTTGCGATGGACAGCAACCTCGCGCACAACGCCTTCGATGACATGTTTTTCCTTCCACGCGAAGTTGTGGTGATTTTCCAAATCCAGCAACACCTGTGCGCCCAGATGTTCCGCGATGTGACGATGGATGCACGCATGATTTGCTGCTGCGTATTGGCCCATCAACTCCATCGCGTTCCAGTATTCCTGGCCGGGTTGCGAATCGAGCGAGAGCCATGCGAGCCGTTTCAATTCGCCAGGCAAATCGGGCATCTGACTGACGGCAAGCTTGCTGTAATGATCGCAAACCGATGCACCCGTGCCACGACTGCCGCTGTGCGACAGCAACGCCACGTAAGTTCCTGCTTCCAATTCTTTGATTTTGTTATGCGCCGTGAACAAGCCAAATTCGACAAAATGATTTCCGCTGCCGCTCGTGCCGAGTTGTGACCACGCTTTGTCCCTGTGCGACTTCGTCACCGGGCTGACTGACCAGTCCGCGTCCATCACTTCGTGTTGACGACGCTCGCGAAACGATGCGCCCACACCGAAGCACGTCTCGCGTTCGATGGCGCGCGTGAGGCGATCCTGTTTTTGCTCCAGGTCGCGCAACGGGATGTCCAGCACGGTCATCTTCATCCGGCAGGCGATGTCCACACCCACGGCGTAGGGAATCACGGCATTGTCCGTGGCCAGCACGCCGCCGATAGGCCATCGTCTTGCCGAACTCGGCCGCGCCCTCCTTCGTCTTCTTGAAGGCGTCGAGCGCCTGCCTCTGGCCCTCGTTGAAGCGCCGTGGATCGAGGCCTAGGACTATTATAAGTTCATCGATGACGATGGTCGCCTCCTACAGAAGAAGCCCGTGCTGTCGATTCCATTCCATCGGATCTTTAACATGCTTTTGCTGGTTACACGGACCACAAAGCAATTGCAGGTTTTCCTTGCTATTTGAGCCTCCTCGGGCCAATGGCTGCCGATGATCTACGTGGTATTTTTCTAATTTGGCGCGACACCAAGAATGAGCGC
>DAIDJC010000190.1 GCA_027451565.1 Limisphaerales bacterium
ATCCTTTCCATTTCGCTTTTCGGGGTGATTTGAATTCGCACTGGATGTGAGCGGGAACCCCTCTCCTTAATCCTCTCCCCGCGCTTCGCTGGCGGGGCGAGGAAACCAGGGGCGTTGGGTTGGTTGATGCGTTTGAAAAAGCAGAACTATTTTGACGCGTGAAATATTTTAAAGTCCATCGCAAGCCCACCGTTTTTTTCTCCCTCTCCGCCAATTGTATTGGGGGAGAGGGCTGGGGAGAGGTGGCGCTGAGTTTTCCAAAGAGTTTCCGCTCCAGCATCTTGCGGCATCTTGATTCTTTCCATTTCGCTTTCGGGTTAAAAATCATTCAAAAATTTGAATTGTCAGCGGCCGCGTATTTGGTAGAGTGGTCGTTCGGCTGCTTGGTGGCGAGTTGCTCCTGGCAGGATAAACGGTCCACGGCGCCCTTTCCCTGGTGGAATAGGTCCTGACCATAACAACACCTGAAATCAATCCCGTGTTCCGCGGGATGCTCCGGCTTGTCCGGGGTTTTAACCAAAGGAAAATTGTGAATAACGTCAGTACGATTGGAGTTAAAGAATTGCTCGAAGCTGGAGTCCATTTTGGGCATCAGACCAAACGCTGGAACCCGAAGATGAAGCCTTTCATTTTCGACGCGCGCAATGGCATTCATATCATTGACCTCAGCAAAACCGAGGTTCAATTGCGCGCCGCCATGGAGTTTCTGGCCAAAACCACCGCCAAGGGCGGCCGAATTTTATTCGTGGGCACCAAAAAGCAGGCCCAACAATGCGTCAAGGACGTGGCCAAGGAAACCGGCCAGATGTTTGTCACTGAACGCTGGCTCGGCGGCACTCTCACCAACTACGGCACGGTCAAATCCTCCATCAAACGGCTCAAGGAAATTGAAAAGTGGGAGGCCGATGGCACCCTTTCCAACTATGGCAAGCAGGAACAAGCCGTCATCCGCCGGGAAGGCGCGCGACTGCACAAGTACTTTGACGGATTGCGTGAAATGGACAAACTTCCTTCCGCCTTGTTTGTCGTGGATGTCAAGCGCGAGCACAACGCGGTGGCTGAAGCCAAGAAGCTCAAAATTCCCATCGTTGCCCTCGTGGACACCAACAGTGATCCCGATGATGCCACCTATCCCGTCGCTGCCAATGACGACGCCATCCGCTCCGTTCGCCTGATCATGACCGTGGCTGGACAGACCATCACCCAGGCGCGCGCGGAATATGAATCCAAACGCTCCAAGGCGCCCGAGGATTCTGGCAAAGCGGAAACCCAGAAGTTTGAATCAGCCGAGGCCGTGGAAATGGCAGCCGGGGATGATCCGTCCACCCCGGAAAGCGCTCCTGCGGCGGCTTGATGAACCTTTCAAACCCGGCCCGCATTCCAAAAGCATGCGGGCCGGAATAAACAACAACCCAATCAACTCAATTTTATGGCTGAAGTGACTGCGGCAAACGTGGCCAAACTCCGGGAAATGACCGGGGTTGGCATGATGGAATGTAAAAAGGCATTGGTGGAAGCCCAAGGCAACATTGAATTGGCAGTGGACAACCTTCGCAAATCCGGTTCCGCGAGCGCTGCCAAAAAGGCTTCGCGCGAGGCGCGTGAGGGGGTTATCACCCAATACATCGCCCCGGGCGGCAAGTTTGGGGTGCTGGTGGAGGTCAATTGCGAGACCGATTTCGTGGCGCGGAATGAGGCTTTCAAGGCTTTCTGCGATGAAGTTGCCCGCAAGGTGGCCACCGATCCTGGAGCTGACCTGGAGGCCGACCGCCTTTCAGCCGTCGCCAAAATGGGCGAAAATATCAAAATCACGCGCCATGCGCGTTTGGATGTCAGCACCCACGGTTTGGTTGCCGGGTATATCCACACTGGTGGCAAAGTGGGTGTTTTGGTGGAAGTTGGCGCTGGCAAACCTGCGACGGTCAATGCCGATGTCTTTAAGCAATTGGTCAAGGATATCACCCTCCAGATCGCAGCGGGTTATCCCCATGCCGTCTCCCGCGAACAGGTTCCCCAGGAGGTCATTGCCAAGGAACGGGAAATCGCCGCCCAGTCTGACCGCTTGAAAGGCAAGCCGGCTGCGGCCATGGAAAAAATCCTTGCCGGTGTGCTGGACAAGTTTTTCCAAACCTACTGCCTGGTGGACCAGGGTTTTGTCAAAAGAAACTCGGAAGTCAGCGTCAAGGAACACGTGGCACAGGTGGCCAAGGAACTTGGCGATGAATTGGTGATTCGCCGATTCGTCCGCTTTCAGGTTGGAGAGGCGTCAGCCTAAGGAGCCATTCTTTCTAAAGGCATCCAGCTTACGGCTGGATGCCTTTTTTAATGTCCATTTTATTTCAGGATGGAAGCTTGGTTTGGAGCCTTTGGCGGGGGGATCGCAAATTCTTAAAGCCTGTGCGAAAATTCCGGGGGTGCTGTTTTCGATTCAAAAGCCGGTCTGGCCAGTCGAGCCGATGGAGAATACATTCCATGGGTCTTCGACCGAGGAGCAACGAAGCCCGGCGACTTTTTGCTCGAAACTTTCTTCCGAGTGCGGTGGGTTGCATCGGGCTTTCGACCTTGTTGTTTTGAATTTCCACCTCGCCCTGTCCGAGGAAACGTACCATTGTCGGCCGGCGGGTGCTGCTGCTTCGACCTGCACAAAAGCCGGCAAGAATTTGACTTTGCGCTGTCGCTGCCGCCAAACGTAAAAAGGGGTGTAGTTGAGTCCGTGCTGGCGGACAAGTGCGGCGGCAGATAAATCGCTGTTTTGAAACGCCGGCTCGATTTGGGCCCGATGCGCGGCATCAATACGGGCGGACCGGAGTCGGCTGGAACTTTTGATTGTTTTCATCGCCCACATTTTTACCACGCCACGTCGTGGCGGAATAATGGGTTCCTCCTTCACCGCTTACGAAAAGCCGGCCATGAAGGTATTTCTCCGCATCGCGCGCAACAACGGAGCCGGCATTATCTCCTGGAAAAGGTCTCCATGGGAAAGATTCTCCGTTTAAAAAACCGATCAAAAGCCCGCCGCCGCACCACCGTCAACAGGCAGAATGTGGCCATTAATGAAGCGGCCTGCCGGAGCGCAGAGATAAACCGCAGCCCATCCGATGTCCTCCGGGGAGCCAAATCGGCCAAGGGGAGTCCGGTTTAGGATTTTTGATTTCCGGGTTGGATCGCCACTCAGAGCGCGGTCCAGCATTTCCGAGGCAATCCAGCCTGGGGCAATGGCATTGACCCGCACGCCCTCGGGTCCAAATTCAGTGGCGAGCGCGCGCACCATGCCTAAATAAGCTGACTTTGCAGCCGAGTAGGCCACGACCATTGGCATGCCGATGAGTGATGTCATGGAAGCCGTGAACAGGATCGAGCCGGTTTTGCGGGTCAGCATGCGGGAACCAGCTTCCCTAGTCAGCGAAAATGCAGCCAGGACATGGGTCTGGAGAACAGCGGCAAATTCGGCATCGGTGGTCAAAGGCGCGGCTTTTTTGAGATGAATCCCGGCGTTGTTGATCAAAATGCCGACAGGCCCGGCCAAAGTTTCCGCCTGGTCAACCAGCCGCGAGGCAATGCCCTCCTCGGTGATATCTGCTGCAATGGCGTGAGCTTGTTTGCCTAGCATATGGCACGCGGCCTTCAATTCGGTTTCGCGCCGTCCGACCAGCACGACCCTGGCTCCTGCAGAAACCATGCATTGCGCCATGCCCAGGCCCAGGCCGCTGCCGCCGCCCGTGATGAGGGCCGTTTGGCCGCTGAGATCAAAAGCTTGTTTGATCGTCGTCACTCCTGCTTGAGAAACAATTGAGGATTGGCGGTTCATGCGTGGCAGCCTTGTTGCAGTCCTGGAGTTTCCTGATGCTTGTACATGATGAAATATTCTCGGTGTCCCAACTTTTCCGGCTTTGATGGCTCCCCTGCAGCCACTCTGACGGTGAGCGCAAGCAGGTCCAGCGCGGACGCATCCAGGGTTTGCTCCCCGGACAGGATCAACCCTGCATTGAAATCCATGTCCTCGCGCATTTTTTCATACGTGCGGGTATTGCCAGTGATTTTGATGAGTGGAGAAATGGGCGAGCCAATCACGCTGCCGCGCCCTGTCACAAAAAGCACCATTTGGCATCCGCCGGAGATCAGGTCCATGATGCCTTCCGTGTCGTTCGGGTTGGTGTAGCCAAATTCCATGTAGTGTGGGTCCGGCACGGAATCCATGAGCCAAAGCCCAGGGCTGGGAGGTGATTCAGAAACCCGCACCACACCCTGTATGGGGCGGCTGCCGCTTTTGGCGAAAGCGCCCAGGCTTTTTTCCTCAATAGTGGTGAGCCCACCCGCAAAGTTGCCTGGAGAGGCTGACCATTGGCGGACGCTTTTGCAGTAGGATTCCGCCTTGTCGTAGGCTCGGGCAAGTTGCTGGCGGGCGGAGTGATGGGCTGCGCGTTGCAGCAGGATTTCCTTGAGGCCAATCTGTTCGACTGTTTCCTCAAAAATGGCCCGCCCGCCGGCATCCACCAAATAGTCGAAGAAACGGCCAACCACCGGGTTGCCTGCCAGTCCGGAAGTTCCGTCGGATCCTCCGCATTCGCACCCCACCGTCAGGTCTGCCAATGTCATGGGAACCCGGGCAACATCCTTGATTTGGCTGCGCAGTTTGTGAAGGATGCTTTTGCCGTGATCAATGCTGCGAGTCGTCCCGCCAGTCTCCTGGATGAGAAAATCGTCTGCGGGCCTGCCCGATTCCCTGACTAACTGGGCCAGGCGTCCGGCCTGGGTGTATTCGCAACCCAAACCGACGACAAGCGCTGCCCCCACGTTGGGATGCCTGGCCAGGGCCAGCATGAGGCGGATGGCATAGGCGTTGTCATAACAGCCGGAAAAGCCTATCACGTGGGTATCCGGTTCGTCGCGTGCGATGGCGTGCGCCACATACTGGGCGCATTCCACCGTGTAAAGGACAAGGATCAAATTGCGCACACCCTTGCGCCCATCGGGCCGCAGCCATCCGAGCCATGAACTGGATTCAGCGGTAGGCATGGGAGGTGTCGGTGGGCGCTCCAGTTTGTAAATCGAGCGTGGAGGAGCGCTGATCATAGTTGCTGGCCAAGTTGTGCAGGTGCACCCACTCACCGGCAGCGATGTTGCGAACCGCGTGCCCTATGGGCAGCCCGTATTTGAGGATGGCCTGGCCTGGGGATGCCGCAGCGATCGCCATTTTATGGCCGGCTGCGATGGGTTCCAAAGCCGCGACGACCATTTTTTCATTTCCCACTATTTGAACCGGGCCGGGCACGGCGTCCTCCAGCAGGGTGGCCACATTATCAAGAGGGTGAATCCGGATGGCGCGGACAGGGTTTCCCTTGGAGCCTGTCTGAAAATTGGGAAGGGTGCTGCGATTGGGGATTTTGGCCTTGGGCGAGTCGGAGATGTCGGCGCATCCCTGTATCGGGCTGTAAGGACGGCTAGAATCAAGCCCAAGGGCAAAAGCGCCGTCGCCCGGAGGGTTCTCGCGCCCAGCCAGACCGGCTTGGGCACGAAAACGGCATCCTTCCAAATTATCAGACAGGTTCTCAGAGGATTCCATATTTTTTAAATGCCTCCGTGCTCGACATTCCGGCTTCAATTTCCTTGCGAACCATTTTTTCGCCTCGCGCTTTTTCAAGCGCTTTTTGAATCACTTCCTCCTCATGGCGGCGGGGGATGATCACCACCCCGTCCAAGTCTCCAAAAACGAGGTCACCCGGCTCCACCCAAACCCCGCCGCAATCAATCGGGCAACGATAATCAGCCACTTGTGTCCGCACGGCGGAGTCCTGGGCGTAGCGTCCGCGGCTGAAAACCGGCCAGTTCTGTGCCAGCACCTGGGGGGAGTCCCGATGAAAGCCATTGATGACTGCGCCAGCCGCTCCCCGGGTGCGGGCGGTGGCGGTGAGAATTTCGCCCCAATAGGCGCATCGCATTTCGCCGCCTGAAGCCAGGTAAATTTCATCAGGCGCAAGCTGGTCCAGCGCCTCGGTCAGCTTTCCAAACGGTTTTTTCTGGGGCCCGTAAACATCCACCATCACAACCGGCATGGCGCGGCCCGCCAGTTTCATCTCCTCGCGCATGGGCTGGATGGGCTGCGGCAGGAACTGGCGCAGGCAGCCGAGAGAGTCAATGATGTCTCCCACCACGGGGGTGTAGAGCTCCTGGCGTATCAAGGCAAAAAGCTCGGGGTCGGATTTCCAAAGTCTGGGCATGAAAGGCAGGCGGGTTTTAGCACACGTCACGCTGGATTTGCTCCAGAGACTTGTTTTTTGTTTCGGGCAGCCGGAATTGGATGAAGATGAACCCGGCCAGACAGATCGCCGCGTAAAGTAAAAAGGTTCC
>DAIDJC010000191.1 GCA_027451565.1 Limisphaerales bacterium
AGGCCCTTGAAATAAGCCAGTTCTATAGCCTGCCGCTGGTCCTGGGGCAATTCCATGATGGCGGATCCTATTAAAGCGGCTTTTTCCTGCTTGTATAAAACATCATTGGCCGATTTGCCCGGAGCCGGTTCGAGCGATGATTCCATGGCCGCTTCTTCCGAGAGGCGCTGGCGGCGCTGCAAGGACCTTATCCGGTCCACAGCCCGATTGCGAACGAGTATGGCGGCCCAGCTTGATGCTTTACCCAGCTTGGGATCAAACCTGGAGGCTTTTTCCCAAATTTGAATGCAGGATTCCTGCAAGACATCCTTGGCCTCGGAGGGGTCTCCTAAAATCCGCATGGCCACGGAGTACATCAGGACGGAATGGCGATCGTAAAATGCGGCAAAGGCATCGGCATCACCATCCGCCGCCTTTTGCAGCAGCAAGGCATCCCGATCTTCAGCGCCGGATTCATTCATCGTATCCATGGTTTGGGTCCAGGGTGTGGATTTTTCCGGGTGCAAAAACGCGCCGAAAAATCCTGCCCAATGGATTTGAACGCACAGATTCATATCAATTTTGAGACCGCCTTACAAGAAGGAGTCACATAAATTACGCATGAGCACCGGTTTTGGATGCAACCATTTTACATGCATCCAAAAGGCTGCCACGTTCGATATTCTATTGAAAATGTTTGAAAAATGAAAATGAGCGGTCAAATCCTGAATGTGTGCAGGCGCACCGTTGTTTCCCTCGTGCAATGGGTGGATGCAGATCATGGGAGCGATGATTTTGAAGCCCTCCGCAAAAAGCCGGACCAGGTGGAGTGGGTTCGGATATTGCCTTTTGTGATTCTTCATGCGGGGTGCCTGGGAGTGATCTGGACGGGTGCCAGCCTGTTTTCAGTGGGAGTTGCCGTTGTTTTATATCTGGGCCGAATGTTTGCCATCACGGGATTTTATCATCGCTATTTTTCGCACAGGACTTTTCGCACCTCCAGGATGGCTCAATTCATTTTTGCCATGGCTGGGGCCAGCGCCGTTCAACGGGGGCCTTTATGGTGGAGTTACCAGCATCGGCATCACCATCGGCATTCTGACGAGGTTGAGGATGTTCATTCGCCAACCCTCAGGGGATTTTGGTGGTCGCACATAGGGTGGATTACCAGCGCTCGAAACTTTCCAACGGATTATTCCAAGGTGCGGGACCTGGCCCGCTATCCCGAACTGGTTTTATTAAACCGGTTTGACGCGGTGGTTCCTCTCCTGATGGCGTTGGGATTGGCGGGTCTTGGTCATTGGCTGCATGTTTGCAGACCCTCCTGGGGTGTGACTGGATGGCAACTTCTGGTCTGGGGATTCTTCATCAGCACCACGGTTCTGTTTCATGCCACTTCCTCCATCAATTCTCTGGCCCATTTGCTGGGCAGGAAGCGTTATGATACCAACGACAACAGCCGGAACAGTTTCATTCTAGCCATCATCACACTTGGCGAGGGATGGCATAACAATCACCACCATCACATGAATGCCACCCGCCAGGGGTTTTACTGGTGGGAAATAGACATCTCGTATTACCTGCTCAAAATCCTGTCCTGGACAGGTTTGATCTGGAACCTGCAACCCGTTCCCCAATCTGCTTATGAAAATACCCGTGGAATTCCGCCTATCAGGACCATTCAATCCGGTCATTCTCACACTTTGTGAAAAGGACAGCCATCATTGGAACCGGCGTGGCCGGATTGGGTTGCGCCCATTTCCTCCACAAGACGCGCGACCTGACGCTCTACGAGCCAAACAGTCATGCCGGCGGTNATGCGCACACAGTGATGATGACCCAAAATGGCCGCGATCTACCCGTTGACACGGCTTTCATGGTTTTCAACCAGGTGACTTATCCAACCTTGACCCGGCTTTTTAACCAGCTCAATGTGCCCTGCAGACCAGCCCCCATGTCCTTCAGCGTCCATCACGGGCCTTCCAACGTGGAATTTTGCGGGTCCAGCATCAACCATTTGTTTGCCCAGAGGAAAAACATTTTTAAACCCCGATTTTGGCGGATGCTCCTCCAAATAAACCGGTTTAATTCAGAGGCGGTGGCTGCTTTGGAGGATTTCAAAGTCCAGCACATGACTCTCCAAACCTATGTGGAATCCCGGGGGTATGGCCGTGATTTCCTCGATATGTACCTCATTCCCATGAGCGCGGCTGTTTGGTCAACTCCTCCATCCCGAATGCTTGAGTTTCCCGCCATAACCCTGCTTCGTTTTTTTCATAATCACGGGTTTTTAGGACTGCACACGCAACATCCCTGGTTCACGGTCCAAGGTGGGGCCAAGGCCTACGTTGAGAAGCTCATTGCCCCTTTTAAAAACGCCATCCAACTCAATTGTGGGGCGCGGCTGGTTCAAAAGTCATCCGAGGGGGTTGTGGTGGTGGACGCCTCTGGAAAGACTGCAGTTTTTGAAGAGGTGATTTTTGCCTGCCATGCCGATGAGGCCCTCGCCTTGCTGGTAAATCCCGACCGGGAGGAATCAAGCATCCTTGGACAGTTTTCCTACCAACCCAATGTGGCACTTTTGCATACAGATGAAAGTGTGATGCCCTCTTCCAAGCGGTGTTGGGCGTCCTGGAATTACCGCGTCCCGTCGAAACCAGGCCACGACAATGGTTCCTCCACCATTTACTGGCTCAACCAGCTTCAGGCAATTCCCGGGCCAACCCAATATTTTATTTCCATCAACGGTGAATCTCTTGTGGAACCCTCTCGCGTGCTTCGCCGGTTCATCTACCATCATCCCCTGTTCAACCTTGCCGCCATCAAAGCGCAGGGAAGCCTGGCCAAACTCAACCAACGCTCAAAATCAGTCTTTTTTTGCGGCAGCTATTTCCGGCATGGCTTTCACGAGGACGCCTTGGTCTCTGCGCTGAATTTATGCCGCATGCTGACTGGTGAAATGCTCCTCAAATGAATTCCAGCATTTACGAATGCACCATTTGGCATCATAGGCTGAAGCCGAAGAACCATCAATTCAGACATCGCATGCTCATGTTTTATCTGGACCTGGATGAACTGGACGACCTCACCAAAAAGCTCCGCCTCTTTGGGCGAAACTGTCTGCGACCCTATAACTTTAAGGATTCAGACCACGAACCGGGCAGGGGAGGGGATCTGAAAAGCCGCTTGGTTTCCCACCTCAGGAGCATCGGCATGAATATTGATGATTCTTGCCGGGTGGGGTTGTTGACCATGCCCCGCATGTGCGGATATGTATTCAATCCCATTTCTCTTTTTTACCTTTTTGACAGTGGTGGCCAGCCTAAGGGGGTTGTTGCAGAGGTGTGCAATACCTTCAGGGAAATTAAACTGTATGTGCTTAAACCAGAAACCCTGCAGGATGGAGTGTATCGCTGCCAGATCCCCAAATATTTTTATATCTCACCCTTTTCTGATCTCAAAATGAACCTGGATTTCAAGGTGGGACTGCCGGGGGAAAACCTGTTGGTGCGAATTCATGAGGTGGAGGAGGGCCATACCGTGCTGACGAGTTGTTTAGACGGCGTCAAAAAGCCTCTCAATGACGCCTCCATAATTGCGCAAACGATTCGAAACCCTTTCATGCCTATGCGGGTGATAATTTGGATTCATTATCAGGCCCTCCGGCTATGGATTAAAGGGGTGCCCTATCACAGGAAAGCGGACAATCCTGAATGGCAGCGCCAGGTGCTGCGCCCACATTCCAGCGTGGCCAACAAGCATTCCCGATAAAATGTTCATGAAAAACAAGAATAGTGAAACCACTCCGGGCACCCCACAGAATGAAATAAGGGGTCTAAATAGGATATGGGTGAATGGAATATTGAATGTTCTAGCAACCATGAAACGCGGAGGGTTGATTCTGATACTGCCTAATGGGAAAAGCCGGCAATTTGGCCAAGCCGGGGCGAGGGTGACGGCATTGATCCGCGTGGTGGATTGGAATTTTTTCAAGCGATGTGTTTTATATGGTGATGTGGGGTTCGGGGAATCTTATATGGCAGCCGAATGGGAAACTGATGATGTGACGCGTGTCATTGCCTGGTTCATCCTGAATGTGGAGCAGGGGCCGGGAATGTCGGGATCCCGCATTCGCAATGGCTGGATCAATATTTTGAGCTGGAAGAACAGAATTCAGCACAGCCTGCGTCCCAATAGCCTTCGGGGCAGCCCTGAAAACATTGCGGATCATTACGACCTGGGTAACGCTTTTTACGAACTGTTTCTGGATCAGACCATGACTTACTCTTCCGCCCTGTTTGAGGACCCGAGGCAGACCCTGGAAGAGGCTCAAACCGCAAAGTACAACCGCATCTGCAACAAGCTCAAACTGCAAGCCTCCGACTACGTTCTTGAAATAGGCGGTGGATGGGGAGGTTTTGCCACTCATGCCGCAAAAAGGCACGGTTGCCGTGTCAAAACCATAACGTTGTCGGGTGAACAGTTTCGATTTGCCCTGGAACGCGTGCGCCTGGCCGGCCTGGATGGACTCGTGGAAGTTGTGCAAATGGATTACCGAAAGCTTTCAGGGCAATTTGATAAAATTGTTTCCATCGAAATGATTGAAGCGGTGGGCGATGCCTACCTGGAAACATTTTTTAAGAAATGCCATGAGTTGCTTAAACCGCACGGCCTCCTGGCCATGCAAATGATTGTCTGCCCGGATTCACGTCACGCTCATTTGCGCAAGCACGTGGATTGGATTCAGACGCATATTTTTCCAGGTTCCTTGCTGGTTTCCATCCAACGGGTCAACGAGGCCATGTTCAGGACCGGGGATTTGTGCCTGCACGAACTTGAGGACATGGGATTGTCCTATGGTGAAACATTGCGGCGATGGAGAACCCGGTTCGCTCAAAACCTTAAGGAGATCAAAAAACTCGGGTTTGATGACTCTTTCATTCGTAAATGGAATTACTATTTGTGCTATTGTGAGGCTGCGTTTGATACCAGGAATATCACGGTGGCGCAGGCTGTGTGCACGCGTCCAAACAATCCTTCGCTGGGCTGGCTTCACACACCTCCTGAAACACTTCCCATCCATGGTTCTCATCTGGTGGAAGAGAGCATGTGTGGAAATGCCATTCCCATACCGCTGTGAAATTCCAGTCTTTGAAATTAAAAACCAGCGTGCGCCCCGCCAACCGGATTAAAGAGGTGATCAAAGGCCAGTTGGTCCAAGGTATCACCCCCTCCAAACTGGCCTGGAGCCTGGCTCTGGGTTTGAATCTGGGTTTGTTTCCCATCCTGGGTACGACGACATGTCTTTGTGGGTTATGCGGCCTGATTTGGAAGCTGAACCATCCCGCCTTGCAACTGGCAAACTGGATTGTCGCACCTCTCCAGCCAGCCATGATTTTGTTGTTTGCACACTGGGGGGAATGGATTTCCCGGAATCCACATGCCTCCGTATCCCTCTCTTTGATGATTCAACAGTGGAAAAAATCCCCTTTGGAATTTTTCAAGCAATTTGGATTCATAGCATGGCACGCCGTCCTGGGCTGGATGGTCATTACGCTTTTTTTATTGCCAGCAGTTTACCTGGTTTTGAGAGTGATTTTTAAAATGAACTGGGGATTGCAAACCTTGAATGTCGCCAAACATGATTCATGAGGCGCTGTTTTTGCTGGCCTCAGTGCTGGCGTTTTCTGTTGCGCTCATGTGGGTCACATGGGCTGTTGCATGGCATATCCGCAATCTTGGCTTGGTGGATGTGGCATGGTCCTTTGGCTTCATTCCAGCCGCTCTTTTTTACTCCATCGCGGCTCCAGGCATGGAGGCGAGAAAAATCAAGGTTGCAACCCTGGCCATTATTTGGGGTGGCAGGCTGGCCTGGCACGTGGGGTCAAGGGTGATGCGGCAACATCCTCGTGAAGACGCCCGCTACGCCGTCTTGCGATCGAAATGGGCCTTGGGTCTTCATTGGAAAACTTTTTTATTCTTTCAACTCCAGGCAGTTTTGCTGGCTTTGCTAAGCGTCGTTTTTCTGATTCCGTGCATGAATGATGCAAAATCCACCCATTACCTTGAATGGCTCGGTTTGGTAATGGGGCTGATGGCCATAGCGGGTGAATCTTTGGCTGATTTTCAGTTGTCAAAATTTCGGTTGAACCCCGTCAACCATGGAAAAGTTTGCCAGACCGGTCTTTGGCGTTATTCCCGGCATCCAAACTATTTTTTTGAATGGCTGGCCTGGGTGGGGTTCTTTGTGATGGATTTGGGGTCGCCATGGGGATGGATTGCCTTCATGAGTCCGGCGTTCATGTTGTATT
>DAIDJC010000192.1 GCA_027451565.1 Limisphaerales bacterium
GGTGCGGTGATCCATCTGTGGCGCGGACCCCGGGGCCGGGGCAACTGGCAGGACCTGCTCACGCACACCAGCACGGGGAGCTCTCCTGCGCCTGCGCCTGCGGTGATCGGCGGCCTCACCCTCACCGACGGTGCGCTCTACTTCCAGTCCCAGGGCAAGACCGTCAGCCTGACGCACTGGCGGCTGCACGTGAGCGCCTGGGAGCCGGGCACGCCGCTGACCATCCGCACCCGCTTCGTGCTGCAGGGCGGCCCCCTGCCGCCCGCGGGGCTCCCGGTCGCTCTGCGTCGCCAAGGCGGCCATTTTGAAATCATCCGGGGCCAGGGCCAGCGCTTTTTGGATTTCCACCGCCGCAGTGCTGTCTTGTCCTTCCTTCAAATAGAGCTCCGCCGCGTCTATGTGGGGCCAGCCATCGTGAGGATCCAATTGTTCCGCCGCTGAAAAATTGCTTATGGCGGCTTCATATTGTCCCAAGTTTTCATCCACTTTCGCCAATCCCACGCGGGCTTCTGCGCTGTCCGGAGTGGTTTGAAGGGCCAGTTCAAATTCAGCTCGGGACTGTGCATATTGGCCGAGTTGATTCAAAACCTCGCCCGCGTGGGCATGGAGGAGTCCATAGGACCCGGTTTCATGTTGTTCCGCCTGCTTGTATATGGCCAGGGCCTCGGCATTGCGGTCTTGCTGCTGGAGGGTTATGCCCAGGTTCACCAGGGCAAAGAGGTTGGATGGGTCCAGGGTCACGGCTCTGCCAAATAGCGATTCGCTGCTTCGCCAGACGGGCAATTGCCGCTCCGTGGCCGCCACACTGGCCAGCAGCACCACAACCGCACAGGCGGCTTGCCAAAACCGGGGAACAGCCAGCCTAGTCATGACCTCTGATGCCATCCAGGTCGCCGACATGAAAAATCCTATGCAAGGCAGGTAGGTGTACCGGTCGGCAATGGATTGTGCTCCCGCTTGGACCAATCCAAGCACCGGCAGGAGCATGATCAAAAACCAGGCCCAGCCGAAGGTCACGCATGGCCGGGTGAGCCGCTGGCTCCATGCCAGGCCGCACAAAACCAGGATCAGCAGGGTTGCTCCCGCCATGGCGGCCGGTTCGGCCTGCTTTAGTGGGTACAGGCAGCTCAAGTCCGCAGGCCAGAATAATTTGCCCGCGTACCTCGCCACCAGCACGGGCAGGTTGCCCAGCCGTTCCGCCAGGGGTTCGCTCGCCAGAGAGACCACTCCGCCACCCGATTTTTGAGCCGCAAATGTCACCAGCGCATCGGCCAGGGCCAGTGCGAAAAAAAACCACTTCTCACCCACCAGCCGCAGCCATTGCCAGCCCACGCCAGCTTGTGTGCAATCCTTCGTCCCCGGTCCCGAAACCCGGACCACCCGCCCCAAGGGCCAGAAATCCAAAAGTAAAAAAACCAGCGGCAGCGTCACCACCATGGGTTTGGACAAAAGGGCCAGCCCGTAAAAACATACCACTCCAGCCAAGTCCCGCTTTTTTCGCGACCGCGCGTATTGGACGTATTGCAGCAAGGCAAGCAGGCCCCAAAACCCGCTTAGCACATCCTTTCGCTCGGAAATCCATGCGACTGATTCCACTCGCAGCGGGTGCCAGGCAAAAAGCCCGGCCACGACGCAGGAAAACCCCGGTCTGCCGGTCAGGCGCATCGCCAAAAGAAAAACCAGGGCTGCGTTGGCGGCATGGATCAACAGGTTCACTTCATGCTGCGCCCCGGCGTTCATTCCAAATAATTCACAGTCCAACTGATGGGAAAACCAGGTGAGTGGATGCCAGTTGCCGGAGTGGATGGCGGTGCAATCCCATTTTAATCCATTCCAACTCAAACCATTGCTCACCTCAGGGTTGTTGGTGATGTAATCAGGGTCGTCCAAATTCACGAAAGGGTACCGCCCTGCGGGCAGAAAAACCAGCAGGGTGGCCAGCGCCAGTAAAAGGGCAACCAACCGTGGGGGCGGCATGCCTCTATGTAATGACTTTTGCCGTTGAAAACAAAGTTTCATCTTCATTAAAGAAAGTTTTTGCTTTTTTGGTCAAACCAAGGATAATTCTGCGGACGGTCCGAAGCTCGGGAAGCTGTCACTTGGCCCCCGGTTCCTCACCACCAAGTTTTGATTTTATGAGCGGTTTATCATTTGCATTTATTGGAGCAGCGGAAAACCAATCCGAGCTGCTTTACATTTGGGACAGGGCAACAGTGGAAGCCAAGGCGATCATTGGCTTGTTGTTCCTGCTTTCCATCGCGGTCTGGTTTGTCATGTTGACCAAGATTTTTTCCATGCGCCGGGCCAGGAAGCTCAATCATTTCTTTGGCGTGGAGTTTACATCTCAAAAAGCCGTTCTAGGCATTCATGACCGCAAGATTCAGGTGGAAGGGTGTCCCCTGTATGCAGTTTACCAGGTGGGATGCAACCAGTTGGATGCCCGCCTGCGCGGACCCACCGGCGAACGGGCCCGCCAGCATGTCAGCCTCAAAAACATGGAACATATCAAGCGGGCCATCGAAAATGTGGTGGCCAAGGAATCCTTGAGACTGGAATCGGGCCTGATTCTCCTGGCGATTGCCGTAAGCGGCGCACCTTTTTTGGGGTTGCTCGGAACGGTCTGGGGTGTGATGAGCACCTTTGCGGGTATCGCCCGGCAGGGGTCCGCCACCATGGCCGCCATGGCGCCGGGCGTGTCCGCGGCTCTCATCACCACCGTCGCAGGTCTCCTCGTGGCCATTCCCTCCATGTTCGGCTACAATTGGCTTGTCCATAACCTAAGGGCTTTCACCGTGGAACTGGATAATTTTGCCCAGGAACTGGTCTCCCGCATGGAAACCGAATTCCTGGCGGATGATTGACCTGCCAGGTTATGCGACGCTTTTCAAAGAGAAATTCGTTGGTGACCCTCAGTGATATCAACATCACGCCCCTGCTGGACCTCGCGTTTGTGCTGTTGATCATCTTTGTTATCACCACGCCCTTGCTGGAGAAGAGTCTGGACCTGAAATTACCGCATGGCGGCCAGTCGGAGAAACGATTGGATAAAAGCGATATTGCCACCGTGGAAATCAGCTCTTCGGGAATCTTTGCCCTGAACAAACAACGGTTGCGCCTGTCTCAATTGGTGGGGCAAATTGCCCGGGATTACCAGGCCAACCCCAACCTGGTGGTTTACATCCGTGCAGACAGGGATTGCCGCTATGAATGGGTGGCCCAAGTCATTGACGGCTGCCAGCGCAATGGTTTGACGCGCTATTCACTCCGAACGGACCCCACGACGCCATGACCCGGCAGGAAAAAAAATATTTGCTGGCCACGGTGGGATTTCACCTGCTGATGGTGGTCATCCTCCTGGTGGGCCCGGGGTTCTTTTCCCATGCCCCCGCTCAGGACCCAACCCAATTGCTCGATGTCATTCCCACAGATGCGGTGGAGGCTGCGCTGAATAGCGGTGTGAAACATGCCAGCGTTCCACCTCCCAGCCCCATCGTCAACCCGCCTCCGCCCATTGTTCAACCTCCGCCCATTCCCACGCCTCAACCCCCGCCACGTCCAGAGCCGGCCCAGTCCTTGGTCCAAAAGGTTGAAAAATTTTTCAAGCCGGAGCCGGATCCCATCATTCCCCAGGCTGCCGATGACGCTCCCCGACCGCCTTCACATAAAACCAAGCATTCCCACGTCATCAAGGTGGACCTTTCAAAAATCGAAAGAACCACATCCACCAGTTCATCGGTTTCCTCCAGCGAGAACCGCCGCGAGGACCTGGAGCGCCGCGAGGCTTTCAATTCTGCCTTGCGCAACCTTGAAAGTCATTTTTCATCCTCCACTCATGTGGAGATGCCCGGCTCCAGCAGCGTGTCCTACGCAAGTTACGCTTCCATCATCAGGAGTATTTATACTCGCGCCTGGGAACCGCCCAATGACGCCGCCAATGACCTCGCCAATATCAAGGTCCGCATCACAGTCAGCCGTGATGGAACGGTGGAGGCGTCTGAAATACTTGAACCCAGCGGCGATCCTGCCGTGGATGCCAGTGTGCAGCGCACCCTGGACCGTGTGACTTTCATTGCGCCCTTCCCGGAGGGTGCCACCGAAAACCAAAAAACGTTCATCATCAACTTCAACCTCAAAGCCAAACACATGCTCGGATGAAATTTTCCATTTTTAAAAACATCATGTTCCTCGATCATTGCCAATTCAAATGCCGCCCCATGCCCGGACTGCTTCTGGCCGTATGCCTTATCCTTCCCGGCTTTCGCCACGCCACGGCCCAGGAGATCAATGTCTCACAGTCCATCAATGTCTTGGGCGACACCAAACCCGTCCACGTGGCCTTGGAGGGCTTCTCCCCGGAGGTGGCCAGCGTCCTGCGCTTTGACCTCTACGTCCAAGGTTTTGATTTCGTTCCAGCCGCCTCAGCCCAGTACCTAATCGAGGGATCGCCCGGCGCCGCAGTGGCGGGCACGCTCTCGGATAACCTCGCCCACCGGGTGATCTTGTCCCGCAGCTACACCGGCGCATCTTTCCGCCGCCAGGCCCATGCCTTTGCAGACGACATTGTCCAGGCTGTCCTGAACCAAAAACCCATTGGCCTGACAAAAATCGCCTTCAAGGTGCAACCCCAGGGGATCGGGCCTGGTGAAATATACGTGTCGGATTACGATGGATACAATGCGCTTTCGGTTACGTCCGATGGCGCCATTGTGGCCAAGCCGGCCTGGATGCCCGGTCGCCTGGCCCTCTACTACACTTCCTACGCCCCGGGAAATCCGGATATTTACTATCACAATCTTCAAACCGGCCAGCGCCGAATCATCGCTGCCTATTCCGGCCTCAACACCAGCGCTGCCGTTTCACCGGATGGCTCGCGGGTGGCCATGGTTCTCAGTAAATCCGGCAGCGACAACATTTGGGTCTGCCAGGCGGATGGTTCCCATCTCCAGCGGGTGACCACCGGCATTGAGGATTCCTCTCCCGCATGGTCTCCCGATGGGCGCTGGATTTGTTTTGCCACCAAACGGTCCGAGCGTCGGCGTCTCGCGCGCGTGTCCGTAGATGGAGGACCCGTCCAATACCTCAGCACCGCAGGGACTCCAAACCCCACAGAACCTGACTGGTCCCCTGATGGCAAGTGGATTGCCTTCACCTCCCAGGCCGGCGAGTTTGATATCTGCGTCATGCCCTCGGATGGTTCCGCAGCCCCCGTGGTGCTTGTCAGAGGGCAGAATCCTTCCTGGTCCGCCAATTCGCGAACTCTGATTTTCAACCACCGGGCGCCAGGCAGTTATCGGCAGGTGCTGTCTGTGCTTGACGTTTTCACAAAACAATACAAGGATTGTCTTCGTGCGCCGGGGAGCAGTTCCCAGGCCGCCTGGGAAAGGTAGCCCTTAGGTATTGCAGAATCGTTGCAAAACAGAAGTGTCCTGAATCCCGTTTGAATAACCAACTATGAATACTAAATTTTCCGCTAAATTGATCGTTCTGCCGCTCACAGTCGCCTTGGCCGCTGTTCTGGCCACCACCGGCTGCAAAAAAGGCATTACCAGGATCACCCCGCTGCCTGGACCCCCGCAACCCATCGTCAGCGATAACGGCTCTGTGCCACCTAATGGTGGTCAAATCCCAGGGGGAGCCAACCCCTTTGGATCAGGTTCCGGTGTGGGATCCCAACCCATTGCCACCTCCACCAATTGGGATCCAGCCGATACGATCCAAGATCGCTCCGCCTTGGCCGCCTACACCGTCCATTTCCAGTTTGACAGCGCCGTGGTTCAAGACAGTGAGCAATCCAACCTCAGCGCCGTGGCTCAGGCACTGAATTCAGATCCAAATGTAAAGCTGCTGATTGAAGGCAATTGCGATGAGCGCGGCACCGAAGAATACAACCGTGCCTTGGGTGAAAGGCGAGCTTTGGCCCTGCGCCAAGCCTTGGCTGGGCAAGGCATTGACGCCAACCGAATTCGCACCATCAGCTACGGAAAGGATAAACCCGTGGATCCAGCCCATAACTCCGCCGCTTGGGCCAAAAATCGTCGGGGCGATTTCGTCCTCTGTCATCCTAAATCAGGCGTTTGACCTTCTGCCCCTGATTTTCGTCACTCTTTCCAAAGGCCATGCTTTAGCATGGCCTTTGGTGCTTTTTTTCCTCCAATCAGCTCAATGATCGTAAGCGGTAAAGGGGCTGCCTTATATTCAGGGGGGCTGGGGTTCGGCTAAAGTGGCGGAATGAAGAACGATTCGCC
>DAIDJC010000193.1 GCA_027451565.1 Limisphaerales bacterium
AAAATCCAGGCGATCCTGTTCGGGCATGGCAGCCTCGGCCCTGGCCATGGTTTCAAAACGGTCATAGACGCGCCTCGGGTCCAAAAACAGTTTTTCGCCGGTGCGCCTGGAATTTTTCGCGTCGCTTGAGAAAGCGCCCGCGACAAGTTCGATCTGGCCATCCAGACTGGCAGCCAACCGATGAACGGCCCCGATAAAGGCCCCCTCCCCCCCTCCGACCATGCCGTAGCGCAATTTGCGATTGGATTTCATTGAATGGTTTGTGGAAAAAATTTAGGTGATTCCAACAGGCTGCACAAGCAGGGAATGGTTCCATGAAAAAATTCACGGCATGCAGCGCAGGACAAACCGGCGGAAAAAACCCGGCAGGCTCTCAGACGGGCCGGCTCAAATTCGATGATTTGAAATGCCGTATTGATTTGGCCCGTGATTTTTGCTGACTTATCCCCAATTCAAAATGAACGACATCCAATCAAAAATCCGCCCCGCAAAACTGCTGGTGGCCAATCGCAGCGAGATCGCCATACGCGTTTTTCGCGCCGCAACCGAACTGGGACTGCGCACGGTGGCCATTTACGCGGCGGAGGACCGCCTCTCGATTCATCGCTTCAAGGCTGATGAGGCGTACGTGGTGGGAGAGGGAAAGGGACCGGTTGGCGCCTATCTGGACATTCCCGGCATTATCGCCCTGGCCCAGGAAAAGGGGGTGGACATGATCCATCCCGGTTATGGTTTCCTGTCTGAAAACGCGGATTTTGCCCAGGCCTGCTCCGATGCTGGAATCACTTTTGTGGGCCCGCGCGTGGATTTATTGCGGAACATGGGGGATAAAACAGCCGCGCGCGAGCTGGCTCAAAAAGCTGGAGTGCCCATTTTGCCTGGCACTGATGAGGCCATAGAGGATCGAAACAAGGCGCTGCGCGTGGCCCGGGAGATTGGATTTCCATTGATCATCAAGGCGGCCTTTGGCGGCGGCGGGCGCGGGATGAGGGTGGTGACCAAGGCTGGAGACTTGGGCGCGTTATTGGATGAGGCCCGCAGTGAAGCCGGGCGGGCGTTTGGCAATCCGGCTGTCTTTCTGGAGAGGTATATCCCCAAAGCCAAACACATCGAGGTGCAGATCCTGGGCGACCGCCATGGCAATGTGGTGCACCTGCACGAGCGCGATTGCTCCGTGCAGCGCAGGCACCAGAAGGTCGTTGAAATCGCCCCCAGCGTGGCCCTGGACCCCTTGGTGCGGGAGGAACTCTGCAACGCTGCCGTGCGCCTCTGCCAGGGCATCCGGTACGACAATGCCGGCACGGTGGAGTTTCTCTACGACCAGGAAACCAGCGAGTGGTTTTTCATTGAGATGAACCCCCGCATCCAGGTGGAGCATACCGTTACAGAAGTCATCACCGGCGTGGACCTGGTGCGTTCCCAAATCCTCGTGGCAAGCGGCCACGCGCTGCACGGACCGGAGGTGGGGATACCCCGGCAGGAGGAAATGCCCCGCAACGGCTATGCCGTGCAATGCCGGATCACGACGGAGAATCCCGAAAACAAATTCCAGCCCGATTATGGCAGGATTCTCACGTATCGCAGCGCCGGCGGTTTTGGGGTGCGACTGGATGGCGGCATGGGTTATGGGGGCGCGGTGATCACCCCTTTTTACGATTCCCTGCTGGTGAAACTCACCGTCAGCGCGCCAACCTTTGCAGCCACGCTGCAGCGCATGGACCGTGCCCTGCGCGAATTTCGCATCCGGGGCGTCAAAACCAACATACCCTTCCTTGAAAATGTCATTCACCATGGTGAATTCAGCAGTGGACGAGCCACGACCACATTGATTGACACCAGCCCGGAGCTTTTTGAATTCAAGCCCAAACGCGACCGGGCCACCCGGTTGCTGGCTTACCTTGGTGACGTGACAATTAATGGCAACCCGCAGGTGGGGAATTTCAAGCCCGCCAGGCCTTTTCAGCCGGCCCGCGTGCCTGAGCATGACCGGAAGCAGCAGCCACCCAAGGGGACACGCCAGCTCCTGCTGGAAATGGGCGCCGCCCGGTTCGCCGAGTGGACCCTTCAACAAAATCGTCTGCTGGTGACGGACACCACCATGAGGGACGCCCAACAATCACTTTTTGCCACCCGGCTGCGCACCTACGACATGTTGGCGGTGGCTGATGCCGTGGCAAGGCGCGTATCCGGTCTTTACAGCCTGGAAATCTGGGGAGGCGCCACCTTTGACACCGCCCTGCGGTTCCTGGTGGAAGACCCCTGGCAACGCCTGCGCATCCTGCGCGAGCGAATTCCCAACATTTGCTTTCAGATGCTTTTCAGGGGGTCCAATGCGGTGGGATATTCCAATTACCCGGACAACGTGGTGGAGGAATTCGTGAAACATGCGGCGGCAACGGGTGTGGACATCTTCCGGGTGTTTGATTCCCTGAACTACCTTCCCAACCTGGAACCCGCCATGAATGCCGTGAAAGAAACCCACGCGGTATGCGAGGCGGCCATCTGTTACACCGGAAACATTCTGGATCCGGCCCGGGACAAGTACACCTTGAAATACTATGTGGACCTGGCGCGAAAACTGGAAAAGATGGGCGCGCACATGCTGGCGATCAAGGATATGGCGGGACTATGCCAGCCTGCGGCAGCTCATTTGCTGGTGAAAACCCTGAAGAATGAGCTGGGCATACCGGTGCATTTTCACACGCACGACACCAGCGGCATAGCCGCCGCCAGCGTGCTCTCGGCGGCTGAAGCCGGGGTGGACGTGGTGGACCTGGCCATTGCGCCCATGAGCGGTTCCACCAGCCAGCCCAACCTCAATTCAATCGTGGCTGCGCTGGAATTCACCAAGCGCAAAACCGGCCTGGATCTTCAAGCGCTGAATCAACTGGCGGATTATTGGGAACAGGTCCGCACCTTCTATGCGCCGTTTGACTCAGCGCCCAGGGCCGGAAGCGCGGAAGTTTACCTGCACGAAATGCCCGGGGGCCAGTTCACCAATTTAAAGGAACAAGCCTCGGCAATGGGCCTTTCCCAAAAATGGCCGGAGATCGCCCAAACTTATGCCGAGGTAAACAAACTGTTTGGCGACATCGTCAAGGTGACCCCCAGCAGCAAAGTGGTGGGGGACATGACCATGTTCCTGATCACGCGCGGCATCAAGCCGGCGGACGTGGTCAACCTGGACCCCGGATCTGTCCCCTTCCCTGAATCCGTGATAGACATGCTCTCGGGCGGCCTTGGTCAACCCTTGGGAGGCTGGCCTGCCAAATTGCAAAAAGCCGTGCTCGGCAGCCGCAAACCCATCAAAGGCCGCATCGGAGCAGGCTTGAAACCCATGAACCTCGCAAAAACCGCCGAGGACCTCGCAGCCCGAATCAAACGGGATGTGACCATGGATGATGTTCTCAGCCATCTCATGTATCCGGCTGTTTTTGCCGATTTCATCCGCCAGACACGCGACCACGGGGATTTGTCCGTGCTGCCCACTCCAGCCTTTTTCCATGGCATTAAACCCGGCCAGGAAATCTCGGTGGAACTGGAGCCGGGCAAAACCTTGTTCATCCGCCTGGTCAACCTGGGTGAGGTGGACGCGGAAGGAAAGCGGGCCGTCATATTTGAACTCAATGGCATCACCCGGCAACTGGCCATTGTGGATAAATCGGCCAAGCCCACAACCAAACCGCGAATCAAGGCCAATCCCGCCAATCCAGAGGAGGTGGGAGCCCCCATCCCCGGCCTCGTTACCGTCCTGGCTGTGAGCGTGGGGTCAAAAGTATCCAAAGGCGGCAAGTTGCTCACCCTCGAGGCCATGAAAATGCAAACCACCATCTACGCCCCCTGCGACGGCGTCGTCTCCGATGTGGCCGTAAAGGTGAATGACACGGTTGAAACCAAAGACCTTCTGATCAAGCTGCGTCCTGAAAAGGACGCCGGTTCGTAACAGCCGACACGGCAACCTGCAACCGCCTGCCATCCCTGATTCACCGGCCCCTTTCCATGGGGGATCCGCTGGCGTTCCATGCTTGACGCCCAAAGCCCCCGGCAACCCAATCAAAAGCCGGCCCGGCCAATAGGGGGTTTTTAATTTTTGATTCATCACCGTTTAATGTCCGGCAGGTCCAATATCACGTATATGAAAATCGTCCGGCGCAGCCCCGCCGAGTGGGCGGGACGGTGACAATCGCCGGGTCAAAATCATCCATAAATGAATCATCATGCAAAAAGCCAGTTTAAAGCACAAACCAAGGGAATCCGTGAGAGAGACCGGAGGAGGCCATGCCAGATCCGTCCGCGACGTGGATTTTGTCTATGAAACCAGCGGCGCCGAAACGGTGTATTTATGCGGGGACTTCAATGACTGGCATCCCACCAGTTTGCGAATGATCGGCAATGCCGAGGAGGGGCTTTGGGAAAAGCGACTGACCCTGCCCCCTGGCCGGTACGAGTACAAGTTTTTTGTGGACGGGAAATGGATCCATGATCCCGGGGCGCAGCCCACCACGCTCAATCCATTTGGCACCTTGAATTCCATCGTGGAGGTGAAACCATGAAAGCGCATTCCCGATTGGAACTCAGAATGGCCGAGCGTGCCATGATATTCCACCAAGCCGTGGAGCATTTGCATCGTTCTGCCCACAACAGCATGGCGCATCCCAACCATTCCAACCAACCCGGGGCCCGGCGCCCGGCTTTCTCCCAAACCATGGCCCATACTCAGGCACAAACAGGAAGCCATCATTGATGGTCCTTCATGAAAAGCGGGTCATGAAAGGAGGGGATTCCTGGATTTGCCCAAAAGGCCGGATGGAGAACTGCGGCAATGGAGAATGTCCCCCGGGGATGTTCGAATAATGCATAACCAAGCCGGACAGGCTTGGGCAAGGAGGAGGCACGAGGAGGCACGGGGCTATCATAAACCCGGACGGATTTGCGGGGACACAAAGTTCTTCTGGACAAACCGTGGGCGAGAGTTTCAAATCAGTGCCTGCATGGCCAAAACAAAGCGAATTGGAATTCTTACCGCAGGCGGAGACAGCCCCGGACTGAACGCAGCCATCCGTGGCGTGGGCAAGACGGCGCTGGGCTATTACGGCATGGAAATCGTGGGATTCCGCGATGGATTTCGCGGTTTGGTGGAGGACCGGAAACTGCGCCTGGACAAGACGACTTTGGCGGGAATCCTGACGGTGGGCGGGACCATACTGGGGACCAGCCGCGACAAGCCACACCGAATGGTGATTGACGGTCGCACACGAGACATGACCCGGGTAATCGCAGAAAATTACGAGAAATACGGCTTGGACGCGCTGGTGTGCCTGGGCGGGGGAGGGACACAAAAGAATGCCCTGAGATTGCAGGAAACCGGCATCAACGTGATCACCCTTCCCAAAACAATAGACAATGACGTGGCCATGACGGATTGTTCCTTTGGATTTGCCACGGCCATGGACATTGCCACTGAGGCGATTGACCGACTGCACAGCACGGCGCACAGCCATCACCGAATCATTGTCGCGGAGGTGATGGGCCACCGCGCCGGGTGGCTGACGTTGGGCGCGGGAATTGCCGGAGGTGCGGATGTCATTCTCATTCCTGAAATTCCCTATCACGTCGAGAAAGTGGCTGCAGCCATCAAGCAACGCAGCCGCCACGGGACGAATTTCAGCATTGTGGCGGTCGCGGAAGGAGCAATGAGCCAGGAGGATTGGAGGGCGATGCAATCAGCCGAAAAGAAGCTGGACCGCGCCCGGACGTTGCATGACAAAAAAGAGGCCAAGATGGAGCTGGCGAGCATCGAGGTGCGGCACCAAGGCAACACCATGAGGCTGGCCAAGCAACTGGAAGACCTGACGCAGCTTGAAAGCAGGGTGACAATCCTGGGTTATGTACAGAGGGGCGGAACCCCCTGCGCGGCGGACCGCCTGCTGGCGACCCGCTTGGGCAGCGCTTGCGGGGACCTGATCCATGAAGGGATTTTCGGGGTGATGGTGGCGGCCCGGGGCGAAGGCACGGAACCTGTGCCCCTGGAGAAAGTGGCCGGAAAAAGAAAATCCGTTCCCCCGGACCATCAATGGGTGGACACGGCGCGGCGCGTGGGCACTTGCATGGGCGATTAAACCCGCAAAGCGAAATGGAAACGGTCAAGATGCGCCCAGTAGATTGGGGCGGATTGGCCTGTTGAATTTCATTTTCCGGGTCCAATACGCATTTGGAAAACTCAGCAGCACC
>DAIDJC010000194.1:0-3397 GCA_027451565.1 Limisphaerales bacterium
TTCGATTTCAAACAGCGTCCAATGCCATTTTAAGTCAGGCTCCGCAGGAGAGGGGTTCTCGCTCACAGTCAGTGCGATTTCAAATCAATATGCTTTTGGAAAACTCAGCGCCACCTCTCCCCCAATACAATTGGCGGAGAGGGAGAAAAAAGCACCGGGTTTGCGGAGGCTTTTCAACCGGAAAAACGAAATTCAAAAGGACAAACCGCTCCGGCATTTTGCCGCATCTCGACCTTTTCCATTTTGCTAATCGGGTTAAATGGAGAATCCAGCCTCAGATTCCATTTTCCTCACACCATCGGAATCTTTTGAGCTTGGGACAACTGCTGCTCGGCATTGTCACAATGGGTGCGGAACTGATTGCGTCGGGGTTGGACGGAGGCGCGATCTTGGGGTTGCCTGAGGCGATCCGGTCGCGGAATGCCACGGCCTCGTCGTTGAGCTTGGAGCGTTCGGCGGTTTGGAAGCGCTTCATCTCCGGGAATTCGCAGAGCCAGAGCCAGCGTGTGCGTGCGATGACGTGTGGCCGCGCGACATCGGGGATGGTGCCGTCGGTGGCGAATTGGTTTCCGCCTTGCTGGATGGCTTCGACGAATTCGCCCACCACGGTGGTCAGTATTTCCTGGCAAACTGTGGAGGATCCGCTGATGTTGGCGAGTAATGCGGCTTCCGCTGGTTGGATGTGGATATTGGCTGTGGTGATGGGGTTCCAGCTCATAAATCATTCCCCTGGTTCGCAAGACACGCCAGGGGTCCCGTGTTATGAAGGGCTCAACATGGCCCACTTGCTAAACTTTTTGATTCATTGGTGCGGGGATGTTGAGTTGCTTACTGCACAGCGGCCACGGCGGCTGTGTTGGTCACGGCGGGCAGGGTGGTCCAGTCCATTTTCAGGACCTGATCGCGCTGATCTTCCGTTGTGTAGCTTCCAGCCTGGAAGAATCCGCCCATGCGGGCGAAAGTCTTCATGAAGCTGGGGTCCATCCGGTTTGGGGTGGCATTGGCCGCAAACACGATGCACACGGTATCCAGCAGGAAGCTGATGGATGAAGCTTCGCCGGGTGCGCTGGTGTCAATGACCATCATGCTCATCTCGCATTCGGGATTGGTGATGAGCAGGCTGCTGACATCGTCAATGGTGGGAGACACCACGCCGACATTGCCGGTGGCCGTCTGGCTCTTGCCTCCGCTTCCCCGGTTGCTGGTGACGAAGCGTCCGCGCACGTTCGGGTTGTCGCGAAACTGCTGGAACTTGGTGGCTCCGAACAGGACTTTGACCGCCGCGCCGTTCTTGGATGCCTTCATCACGCTCAGTATTTGCTGGTCCAGGACGGTGACGGGGTCCACGGCGGAGCTGGTGAAATCACTGGTCACAGTCAGTGGCGACGCAATGGCCGCCGCCTTGGCAATGGTGATGATTTCGTTTTCAAGGGCCAATGCGCTGGCATCGGCCAGGCAGGTCTGGGCTTCCATGATGGCGTATTGCAGGGCCTCATCCGACAATTGCTCGGCATTCGGGATGGGGAAGTCCAGGGCATTGGGTTCCAGGGTGAGGCTGGCGTCGGCGGCGCTGAAGCCCAGGACGGTGGCGCGTGCGCCGGGTTGCCGTTTGGTATTGGGCACGCGGTAACGGTTGTTTTCCGTGTAAACCTTGTAACGGAAGGTGAGGTCCGGCACTTCGCATATGGGTGCGATGAATGAACCAACCGGGCGGATGGCGCTCTGGCTGGCCGTGACGGCGAAGTTTTGGAGCAACGGTGACGTTGCGAGTTGTGATAAACGTGACATAACTTTTTAGTGAATGATGTTTGGTTGTTGCCTGGAGACGATTTTGGAACTGATTTTGGAACCGATTAAATGGTTGCGGGACGGGTGGCGATGCGCCGCACGAGCAGGAATTGCGGGACGGCAGTGGTGCCGCCTGCGCCTGCTTCCTCAGCGATCCAATCGTATTGCACCGCGCCAGCGCCAGATGCGGGTTTGTAAAGTTGCCCGAAGGCGTTCGGGTTGAGCGAGAGCATGTCTCCCGGATTGCAAGTGCCGGAGAAGGCGATGCGGCAATTCTCGTCCATGCCGGGGGATTCGGCGGCAACGGTGTTGCCGGCGATGTCACCAGATGCGCCGACGTAATAGGCGGGATCCGTGATGGCCGTGGGCAATGCGAAGTTTGGCGCGCCGGCATTGTTCACGATTTTCCAGAGGTAACTTTCCAGGCCGGTGAGGTTCACGCTGGCCGGAAGGGATATATCACCCTCCTTCGTGTTGGATTGGATGGGGTTTAAAATGACATTCATGATGGTTTAATGATGATTTTTAGCGGCGGTTGGAATTGAATTCGGACTGGTTGGTTTGGATTAGCTGGGGTTGGTTTCTTCCATTTCTTTCTGGGCCATGATCACGGCGGTGGCCGTGCTGAGGTTGGGCGTTTCTTTTTGGAGTGCGCGGGCGCGGTTCATGACGGCGACGGCATTGGAGCGGGATTTGGATTCGGCATCCTTGCCGGCGTCCTTGGGCGGTTTGGTGTCGCGATTGTACAACTTCACCTGGGCACCAGCGGATTGGGGAGACTCCTGGCTGGGCACGCGTTTGGGCAGGCATTCGTCCAGGAACGCCTGGCGATCGTTGGGGGCCATGCCGGCGAGGATGGGCTTCATCCGGTTCAGGACTTTTGAATCGGTGATGCCGTGGGCGGTCAGGAGTGCGTCCACGCTGGATTCGTCCAGTGCTCGGACGCGGTTGCGTAGGGCGGTCACTTCATCAGCCATGGGCTGGAGTTCGGTGACGCGGTTTTGGAGTTTGGAGACTTCCGCCAGGATTGCGTCTTCGCTTGCCTCGGCGGTCAGCCCCAGTTTGGTGGCTATGTTTTTCATTCTGGATTTGTTTTGGTCATTTCGGTTGTGGACAGGCGCCTGCGCACTCGCGCTGGCGAAAGATTGGCCTGGGTCTTCCCGGTTGGTGATGGGTTTCTGGCCCAGATTGTTGTTCATGTTGGTCAGGGTGAGCCCGGCGAGGCGCAAGGGACGCACGCGATGGGTGATGCCAGAGGGGAGCGGATTGGTTCCGGGAACGGGTTCCAGGTCTTTTGGGAGGTATTCGGTGCTGAAAAAGCGGTAATCCCCGCCGTCCACTGCGGCTTGGCCGGTGGTGGTCCAACGGATGCGCCCATAAATGCCATCAGCCCGGTTTTGCAACTCCTGCAACCAGCCGTAAGCCCGGGTCTCCTGGTCGGGTTGGTCGGAGAAATGTTCGTGGTCAATGAGCATTTCATGGCCATGCCGGAGGGTCCCGGCCTTGGCGTCTGCGTTGAAGTGATCCACAATGCTGGCGGCGGCCTCGGGATCTATGATTTGGACGACTTTGGCTTCATAATTGGGATGTTTCCCAAAAGCTTCAATCT
>DAIDJC010000194.1:3407-6187 GCA_027451565.1 Limisphaerales bacterium
AATCTGGTACCAGCCATCGGCAGGATGTTTAAATGTGCGGTTGAGGATGGGGGTTTTCATGAATCCTGGTTTTGGGGGAGCGTTTGGGCAGGCATGCAATGCAGGGCTTTATCCATTCCTGCGCTGGATTGATTTTCTGCCGGGACCAAGGCGTATCCTGTCTTTTCGGCCAGCCAAGCGTCGCTCACGGCATGGCCGGATTGGTTTAGGGTCAGAATGTTGCTGCAAAGGCTTTGCAAATCCTCCTCCTCTTCCGCACCGAAGTCGAAATAGGCCAGGGCAGGCTCGCCAGGATGGTGGAGTTGCAGGATTTCCGCGTCAAACTGCCGGATGAAACATTCTGCACAGGATCGCGCGCGGCCGTTGGCTATTTCCCCGAAGCTTTTGTCATGCACACGGCTGTTGCCACGGGAATCGCCGGATTTTTCGGTCAACATCGCCAGTTTTCCTCCTGTCCCGGCCAGGATCAAATTTTCATCCAGACGGTTCAGGCGGGGCGAGAAGGGGTCCACGCCCCGTGGTCCGGCATTGGATTTGTATTCGCTGCCCCAGGGCAGGGCGCCGCCGGCACCCTCGGCAATATCCTGCGCCAAGTTGGCATAATCAGATTCCCTGCCCTGCGGCACCTCGGAGGGCATGATGACCACCCCGCCGGGCAACCCGTAGATTTCGATGAAACCATCCCAGTCCTTTTCGCAAAGGCCCCTTCGCACGGTGTCCACCAGGCCGATTTCATCAATGGGTCGCTGGCATTCCCGGATGATGAAATCCGCGAGCGGCAGGCTGGGGCCTCCCATGCAGTAATCCACGCCCAATGTTTGCAGGGGCTGGCTGGTGGATAGGGAGTCCGGGTTCCAAAACCAATTCCCCTCCAGGCCATCCCGGCAAACCGTCCATTGATGCAGGGGCTCCAGATGATAAATGGCTCCATCCTGGCTGCGGTGTTTTTGCAAGTGGGCATAGCCCCTAAAATCCGCCGAGTGCAGGTGCAGCAAGGCCTGCCGTAAATTATCAACTTTTTCATAGGCATCCGCCAGGGTCCGTTGCTGGTTTGCTGCCATGGCAGCGTTGGTGCCATGGGGCAATGACGACCGGGTGCGGATGCTCCAGTCAAACCCGGCAAAAGGGGCTTCACAGCGGCTGAGCAACCCGCTCAAAATGGGGTTTCTGCGTTCAATATACCGGTAAGTCCACTGCAAATAGGAGGTGTCACCACGCTGTCCCAATTCAAGCAATTCCACAACCCGCCGCATGGTCAGATTCCGCAAGGGATTGTAATTTTCACGCCAGCGATTGGCCGCCGAAACGATTTGTCCCGGCTTTCCCGCAGTCTGGCCGCCGCGCAGGATCATCTGCCCCGCCCGGGGCGGCGGGGTGACCAAAGGCGTTTCAAGAATTTTTTCCGTGTTCATGGTTTCATGGGTTGGTTTGAGAGCCTGTCTGAAAATTGGCAAGGGTGCTGCGACTGGGGATTTTGGCCTTGGGCGAGGCGGAACTGTCGGAGCATCCCCGTAGCGGGCTGTAACCACGGCAACAACAAAGGCCAAGGGCAAAAGCGCCGTCGCCAGGAGGGTTTTCGCGTCCAAGCCGGCCTGGCGTTGTTGCTCCTCGGTCGCAGAACCGCGGGGGGTATGTTCCCTTGTCGCGCCCAGCCAGACCGGCTTGGGCACGAAAACAGCATCCTTCCGAATTTTCAGACAGGCTCTGAGGAAAAAGGGGCATTAAAGGGAGGACATCCAGTGTGATCCCGGCTGGGTGGCAGGCAATGCGCGAAGTTTGAGTCATCGCCAGCAACGAGTTGACGATCAAGGCAGGAGCCGGGACCACACCGGATAATTTTCGTTGCATGGCGCGCATGTGTGGCCACTTTATCCAGCCTGCGCCCCTTCAAAATGGCACCATCACCTATCAGGACATTTTTTAATCGAACCAGAAAAGTTCGTTAAAAAATGACAGCTTGGGTCATGTCCGAATTCCGAATAAGAAAGTCCGATTTCAGGAAGATTTTATAGAGCCGTGTGGTAGAATCAGGCCATGTTACCAAAGCGGCCAGCAAGGCGCGACGAGATGTATTGGTGTTTTAAACATCACGGTTTTCGGCTATTTCAGCTCTTTCGCCTTCAGATAAATTGACCCCTCGGAAGCCATACCCTCAAACCAACTTCCCCACGACCGACACCCAACCACGCAACAACCCGGGGCCAGACGCATGTGCGTCTGGCCCCATGTGTTTTGTTTCACCCAACAGATAGGACTGAAAAATTCAACCGCCAATGGAATCATCAATGTCGGAATTGGGTGATCCATGATTGGATGGCGGAATGGTTTAAACCCGCAAAACGAAATTCAAAAGGCCAATCTGACCGAATCCATCGGGCGGAAACTTTATGAGCCTGTCTGAAAATTGGGAGGGGCGCTGCGACTGGAGATTTTGGCCTTGGGCTTCGTTTCGGCTCAGTCACAAGGTTTGGGAAACCTGTCACCCACATGCTGGCTGAAGGACGAACCTGCACCATTACCCCGGTTATATTGCCGGACGGCAATTTCAACCCCACCACAAAGATCACCAAAACCACAGGCATTAGAACATTGACCTTTAAAGCAGAAGAGTTTCCATGGACGGAAGTGGGCGGCATCCTTAAAGCATGAGGTAACCAGGGGCGCAGGAGGCGCATCTCAGTTTTTAGGCTGGTGAAATTTGGATGGAAGGAGAGCGAAGGGGCGGTTTTGGGTTTGTGTTTGACCAGGTGGAGCATAGGCATGCCCAACGAGGGGTGGAT
>DAIDJC010000195.1 GCA_027451565.1 Limisphaerales bacterium
CGAAATCATAGTCCCAGACTTTTTCTATGATCATCATCCGGCCACAGAGGCGGTTGGTGGAACGCATCAGCAATTCCAGCAGGCGGTATTCCCTGGAGGTCAGCTCGATTTCCACCCCGGCGCGCTGTGCCCGGTGGGTGAGTGTGTCCAGGGTGAGGTCTGCCACGCGCAGGAGTGTGGATTTGCTGTCGGCGGTCCGGCGCGTGAGCGCGCGCACCCGCGCCACCAGTTCGCTTAGTTCAAAAGGCTTGGGAAGGTAGTCATCCGCCCCGGCATTCAATCCCGCCACTCTCTCATTCACCTCGCCCCGGGCGGATAGCAGCAGTACGGGGGTGCTGTTTTTCTGTGACCGCAACAGTTGAAGCACACTCAGGCCATCCCGTCCGGGCAGCATGATGTCCAGCACAATGGCGTCAAACGGGGTGGATTTGGCAGCATGGAGTGCGTCCGGCCCGTTTGTGCAGAGGTCCACCGCAAATCCTTCCGTTTGCAGGGCCTTCCGCACAAACGAGGCCGTCTTCCGCTCATCTTCCACCACGAGTATGCGCATGCTCTGGGCTTCTCTTTGCCACTGGGTTCAGTGGCTGTCTGTCTCGTCCATCCCGTAAACCAGGATTTTAAAGGAGTCCGGAACCATGCGGCCGCGGCGTTCGCCTTCAACAGGAGCTTCCATTTTTGCCGTGGCCAGATAAATCCGGTGTGTCAGGGGATCCACCGTCATGGTCCGCGCGCCTGGTTCGGTCTTCAAGGTTTGAACCACTGTCAACTGATCCCCGTCCTCGCGGGCGATGGTGGTGGTGGCGCTGCGCCCGCAGGAGGCAAATGCCAGCCCTGTGCCGGGATCAAACGCGTTGGCATCCACGCCCTCGCCAATGGGAACCTGCCCCAGCACCTTGCCATTCCGGCTGTCCATCATGATCATCATCTGGTTGTCGCACCCGAGGAAAAGGCGATGGTTTTTGGCGTCCAAGGCCATGCCGGATGCGGATTCGCCCGGGGCGATGGGCCAGCGTTCCACCACGGTGTGGCTTTTGACATCAATGACGGCCACCTCGCTTTTGTCCTCCAGGTTGTCATACACCCTTCCTGCGGCAGGGTCTGCCACGGCAAATTCCGGTTTGCCCCCCAAATCAATTGTCGCAACCACCTGGCCAGTCCCGGCGTTCAACACGGATGCGGTGCCGCTGCGTCCATTAAAGGCATACACCTCGGATTGCGAAGGCTCAAACAGAATGCAATCTGGATTTTTTCCGGTGGCGGTCTGGGACAGGGTTTGCAGGGTGGCGGGATCCACCAGGCTCACGTTGTTGCCGCGGCCGTTGCTCACAAACAGTTTGGGAATCTGCGGGTCCACTGCCACACCGTGCACGCCGGGCGTGTTGGTGATTTCCCCCACGACCGTGTCTGACACCGTGTCAATCACCACCACTTTCATGGCATGCGACACATACAGCCTGTGCGCAGAGGGATCCACGCTGACATAATCCCAGCCGCCTGGGCCGCCGATTTTGATTTCCTTGATGAAATGATAACTGTTTTCCGCCTGGCACGCCGCCGCCGAAAGGCAGAGGAGGGTGGTGATGAATAGTGGTTTGCTGGTTTTCAATTTTTTCATTTCTGCTCCCTTGGGTTGCTGGTTTTGATGGTTTTAAAACTTTTTGGTCCCACTTTTCAGTCCTTGTCGGAATCCTTTTCCGACTTGGCTTCCCGGTCTTCGTCGCTTGCGGATTCTGCGTGGGTGGAGAGAATTTTTCCGGTGATGGCATCCACGTTCACTTCAGTCACCTGGTTGGTTTGGGGGGTCGTCAGGTCAAAGGACCATTGGAGATGGCCATGTTCTTTTTCCAGTTCGGCGCTCTTGATGGCGGCGCCAGGAACGCTGGCGAGGGCGATCTGGCTGGCGGCAGTCTTGGAAATGTGCCGGGAGCGGCAGGCGCAGTGGTTGCTGGCGCAACCGGCAAGCAGGGCTGCGGCCAATGTCAATGGAATGAATTTGATCAGGTTCATGATGTTTTTGTGATTTTTAATTTTGTTGTTTTTAAACGTGCAATCTGCATCCCCATTCAAATTCAGTTCCATTAACCTCTCCTGAAGGGATCATGACAATTTTGTCATGATTCGCCCATGGCGCGGCGGGCTTCACCTTCTTATCTGGATTTTTCACCGCATTGGGACCCTGCCGTTTCCAGTAGTCACTTGCTTCCGGGTTTGATGGCGGGAATTTGGGCGAGGTCCGGTGGCAAATGACCCGGATCAAAAGTTTCCACCGCCAGCGAAATCAGGCTGGAGGTGGGCACCCCGAATTGCACCGCGCCATTGGATCGGTCCACCAACATGCCCACGCCCACCACCGTTCCCCCCAGGCTGCGGACAATGTCCAGCGTCTCCTGTACCCGGCCTCCCTTGGTGACCACATCCTCCACCACGAGGATTTTTTCGCCCGGCTTGATCTGGAACCCCCGGCGCAGGACCAGCCGCCCCTCTTCTTTTTCCACGAAGATGAACCGAAGGCCCAACTGGCGCGCAACCTCCTGGCCTATCACCAAACCGCCCATGGCAGGTGAAACGACCGTCACAGCCCCTGCCTGCTTCAGCCGTTGGGCCAGCGCCGCCCCCAGCTTTTCCACCACGGGCATTTGTTGGAGCGCCAGCGCGCATTGGAAAAATTGGCGGCTGTGCAAACCGCTGCGCAGCACGAAATGTCCCTCCAAAAGGGCGCCTGTTTCACGAAATATTTGCAATGCCTGTTCTGTTGTCATCCGTGGATTCTAAGAGCACGCCCGAAAATGACAAGGCGGGCTGTTTAGTGGAGTAGGCGGAGCGAACGGATTGAGAGGCGCAGGGCCAATGACCGTTTCGCTACGCCTACTCTACTTAATGCACCCCGGGGGCCAGCGGAGGAGGGGGCTTGATGGGAGGATATAATGTGACTGCAGGACCATTCCGCACCAAAGGCTGGCTTCGGGATTTTGGCTGTCGCCGGCGGCGGGATCGGCTACCGTATTGCCCGTGCCAAAAATGATCAAATGGCTGGTGGCGCTGGCGTTGCTGCCAGTGTGCGCCGGGGCTGTGCTCGCCCTGGGCCAGGTGGTCCGCGCTTGCGGGGCGGCTGACATGGTCTGGGTTCCGATGCTGGCAGGGGGCGCCTGCTGGATGGTGGTCTTTTTGATGTTGCCCAAACCCATGTGGATTTATGTGTTTGGACATGAACTCACGCACGCCCTTTGGACCTGGGTGCTTGGAGGCGAGGTCCGAAAGATGAAGGTGACTTCCAAGGGCGGGCATGTGGTCGTTTCAAAATCCAATTTTTTGATTGCCCTGGCCCCCTATTTTTTCCCCCTGTACGCCATTTTGGTGGTGTTGGTCTTTCTGGTGGGGCGCCTGATCTGGGACTGGCGCCCTTATTTGATCTGGTTCCATTTGCTCCTTGGCGCCGCCTATTCCTTTCATCTCACCCTCACCTTTCATATCCTGAAAACCCGCCAGTCGGACATCACCTCGCAGGGCTATTTTTTTTCCGCCATGGTGATTTTTCTGGGCAATGTTTCCGTTTTGATCTTTGGCCTGCCCCTTCTTTCATCGCGGGTCGGATTGTTCACCGTGGCTGGCTGGTGGTTTCAAGACACCGGGGCCGTATTCCACTGGCTTCAGAGAACGGTTTGAGAGCTTGTTTGAAAATGTGGGGGCTGCTTTTTCGGCAAAGGTCTCCATCCTTGAGATCCAAGACAATACGCTGTTTCAGGAGAAAGCTGTCGTGTTTCGAAGTCTTGGGCGCAGGACCCCCCAGTCCATCGTTCCGGCGAATGCCTTCTGGACACAATCCATCCCCGAGGGGTAATCTTGGGTGAACCACTTGGGGAAGGCAGCAGACGATTATGAAATATTATCTGAATCGTGACGGTCAGAACCTTGGTCTTTTTTCGCTGGAGGAGTTACAGCAGCGGCACGCGGCGGGGGAATTCAACGGCACCGAAATGGTTTGGACGCAGGGCATGGCCAATTGGCAGCCGCTAGTCTCGGTTTTGTCGCCTCCTTCAAATCCAGCCTCCGTGCAAGGCACCCCGATGACCAAGCGACAAAATTTCAAATTCATTCCTGGCTATTTCTGGGCAGGGCTTGCCATCGTCTTGTTATTTGTGGTCGGCTGGGCGTTGGAAAATATGATCATCAAGCCATTTTCTAAAAGCTTGTCCGTCAGTCCGGATTTGGCGACTGCACAGGTCTCAGCCATGGATGCCGCCTGCGAACCAGTGGTCGTCAGTTCGAATAGCCTGACCGAGGCCGATGTTCAGAAGATCAACAGGGAGTTCCGGATTCGCCAGTATCTCGATGGTTATAAATTGCGCGGTGAGCGGAACCCGGAATGTGATTCGCTGGCATTGGGGATGATTTCGAACTGGATCGCTTTCAATTACGGCGGAGTGGTGGATACAAATCTGCCATCGTTGTCGGTCATTGCTGATCAGTTGGCAGGGGACACCCATTGCACTGATCCGCTGGTGTTGACGGTGGCCGCAGTCAACGCGGTGGAGTTGCATGAGTCCATCCGGCGCCTGGAGCGCGCAGTGAAAGGCTTCCAGAATTCCAGGCATCTTTGCTACCCAAAATGTTACGCTGTCGAAATGCTGGTTGGCAGATTGATTTATGATAAAGACGACCGTCTGCCGGTTCTGGACGCACAAGGCTTGGAGGATTTCCATGACGCGTTCACAGACGGGAGTTTTCAGCCGGGAGATCAGCCGCTGATTGCCGAGATTTTTGTTTCGGGCTGGGGCAGTTCCTTCTTTCATCGCAACAGCGCATCGGTCTGTGCGATGGTCCAGAGACTGGGAAAACCCTATCAATGGCTGGCTTTGGTGTTGCAGGGGGAAGCAGAAATCAACGAGGCGTGGCTGTCGCGTGGCGGCGGCTACGCGAATACCGTGTCGGATTCTGGCTGGCAGGGATTCAACCAACACTTGGCGCTGGCACGCCAATACCTCACCCAGGCGTGGGAGTTGAACACAAACTGGACGCTGGCGCCCGACCGGATGATTTATGTTTCACTGGGAGATTCGAACATCGGTGAGATGCGAAAATGGTTCGACCGCACCCTGGCGGTGCAAATTGATTATGCCGATGCCTGGGACGAGATGCGCTGGGGATTAAGGCCCCGATGGTTTGGGGATCTGGATTCGATGATGGCATTTGGAGTCACGGCGCTCAATACCAGGCGATTTGATACAGATGTGCCTCGAAAATTTTTTGACTCCGTATCCGATGTGGAGTCGGAAATGAAATTGGCGCAGGGACAGCATATTTACGAGCGCGAGGACGTCTGGCCAAACCTCAAAACCATGTACGAAGGATATATTGCCGTTCCAGACCAGACGGATTGGGCGCGTGACGGATGGAGGGGCGCTTACGCCGCTGTTTCCTACCTGGCAGGCAAATATCAGGTGTCTCGCGAGCAATTGGAAAAATTGAACTGGCAGCCGCACCCTCTCAACCTCACAGGATGGGGGCGGGACTTGAGCGATTTTCCTCTTGAGGTGGCGGCACGAACCGGCTCGCAGTCCAATCAGGTGGATGAGGCGGAGGAGGATTGCACATCCGGCGACGCCGCCGGGGCGCTGAAAATATTGGGTGGGCTGGCTTCGGCTACGAATGGGGATGCCATGACCCGGTCGTATGCGCGGGAACGCCAATACTCCATCAGCCTTGAGCAAGACCTCGCCGCCGGCAAATGGGTTTCATTTTTGCCTTCCGACCCCGCGTTCACCGGGTGGCAGACAAACTTTGGCGATTTTAAAATGCTTGCGGACGGTTCGTTGGAGGTTCATTCGGATGAATCCGGCCATATGATTTACTGCCGGACTCCCATTGGCATGGAATTTGAAGCCAAAGGTGAATTTGACATCATCAGCAACACGACCAAGGCATTCCAAGCCGGCTTGGTAATGGGGTTGCCACAAAACATTGACACCCAGACTTGGGATGCATTTCGCATCAAACGCAACTCCGATGAAGGCGATGTGGTGAGTTTTTCCCAGAATTGGATCAAACGCCAGATTCTCGCTCCCATCAGGGACTTGAATAGCCGGAGCAACTCATTTTATTTCTGTTTGCATGACGGTCAGGTCACCGCC
>DAIDJC010000196.1 GCA_027451565.1 Limisphaerales bacterium
TTGGTGATTGCCACCAAGGTGCAAGGCGCCATGCGTCCGGACGCCAATGGCCGTGGACTTTCGCGAAAAGCCATTTTCACCGAGATAGACCAAAGCCTGAAGAGGCTTGGAACAGATTACGTGGATCTGTACATCATTCACCGGTTTGACGGTGAAACGCCGCTTGAGGAAACTCTTGAGGCATTGAATGACGTGGTCCGGTCTGGCAAGGCAAGGTATCTGGGCGCATCATCCATGTATGCGTGGCAGTTCATGAAGGCCCTGGGCATGCAAAGGGCGAATGGCTGGTCCTCTTTTGTTTCCATGCAGAACTATTACAACCTGCTCTACCGGGAGGAGGAGCGCGAGATGCTGCGCCTGTGCGCGTCCGAAAGCATCGGCGTCACCCCATGGTCGCCATTGGCGCGGGGCCGGCTGGCGCGGCCATGGTCAGATACTCCGGCATCCGAGCGCGCCAAGACGGATCAATTTGCCAAAACCCTTTACGAAAAGTCCGTGGATTTGGACAAGCCGGTGGTGCAAAAGGTGCAGGAATTGGCACAGAAACGTCATTTGTCAGCGTCCCAGGTTGCACTGGCCTGGCTGTACAGCAAGCCGGTGGTCACCGCCCCGATCGTGGGCGCCACCAAGCCTCATCACTTGGAAGACGCGGTCAAGGCCTTGGAAGTGAAATTGGATGAGGCTGAGATTCAAATGCTCGAAGATCCGTACTTGCCGCACAGCGCGCCCGTGGGTTTTTCATGACCTGTTTTTTCAGCCTTGATGATTGGAGCATCGGCTGAAAAGACGCAGCGATGATCTGCGAGATTTTTCGGACATGGACAAGGCTTTGGTGATGGCGCGGGTTTGAAACCCTGCAACGGAACCGAAACGACTCCCCATTCGGAAATGACCTCATCCCTTTGAACCGAGCATACCGCTGCAACTTAAAAAATCCTCCACGCACCTGCAGCCATCATGCCTTTCAAAAAAAACGCCGGCAGACCCAATGGCTGCCGGCGTTTTTTTGAATGAAATCTGGTTTAGAATGACCAGTTCACGATGGGAAAGCCCGTGGCCAGCTTGTTGGGAAATTCAGTGAACCAGGGGTTGTTCATGGCAATGTTGGCGAGGCCGATCTGCACGCCGTGCAGGTTCTGCGTGTAGTTCACCAGCCCATATTGCAGGCCGTGGAACTCCGAGGAGACATTGATCCAGCCCGATTGAAAACCGGTAAAGGTTCCCTGGCAAATATTCACCATGCCGTCCTGCCAACCGGTGAAATCCTGCTTGCTGATATTCACCAAGCCCCAAGACACGCCGGTGTAGGAATCGGCATAGTTCACCAGGCCAAGGCTGAAACCCTCGCTGTCTCCGGTGCTGCCGTTCACGAAGCCCAGCGCAAAGGCATGCTGGGGGTTTTCACCCCAAATGCTCAAGGCCACTCCATTGATTTCCGTGCTGCTGGGTTCAATGGCTATGGTCGGCGTCAGTGACGCCTGGAAGCCGGATTCATCCGCCTTTACAACTGCGGTTGCGCTCAATGCCACAATGGCTGTGAATACAAGTATTTTTTTCATAATGTTGTTTTGATCCAAGCCGTCATCATACCATCCTTTTGGAAGATTGCAAAGGCCAAGCTTGTGAATTCAAGACGTCCGGGTGCGGCGTCCGGAAAACCTGCAAAAGGCGGTCAATTGGGAATGGAGGCGACTGATTCAAGTTGCAACAGGTTGTTGTAGCTGTTTTTAAATTCGAAAAATTCGGCGTGGCCATCGGCGAAGGTGAGGGGGTAGCCGCGCTGATGACGCAGCGAGGGTTGGTCCTGGAAACCCTGGGAGGGATCCATGTAAACCACGAACATGCCGTCGTTGATGGTGCTGGCGTCTTCATCAATGAAAACAAAAAGCTGGGAAGGGGTCAGGATTCCGGCCTCTCTTTGGAACAGGCGATGAATGGAATCAATGCTATTGGCGGCATTGGCAAAAGGTTCCCCATTCATCCAGTTGCTCATGGAATAGCTGCGCAAGATGGGAACCCCGGCAATATTGCGATGATCGCTGGGGCAATGGTAGGAGCCAAAAGATTGCAGATAGGGATAGAGACTGCCGCGTGTCAAGGCATCCTGGTTGGTTCCATCCAACACCCCGGGATCCACCGTGCCAAAGCCTGGCAGGTTATTGGTGGTGGCCACGCCCAAGACCCATGCGTTCTCGTTAAACACATGCGTGGTGGGGTCAAAAGGGAAGCATGAGACGATCCGGCTGTTGTTTTCCCCATTATACATGGTCCAGGCGATCTGCAGTTGCTTAAGATTGTTCTGGCATGATGCGCGTTGCGCCCGAACCTTGGCCGAATTCAGCGCGGGCAACAGCAGCGCCGCAAGTATCGCAATAATGGCGATCACCACCAATAATTCCACAAGGGTAAACCCGTTCCGGGGCCTTGAATTTTTATTTGTCTCAGACTCGGTTTTCATAAAATTTATAAATTTCTCCAACCCTATATTGCCAGCAATCAGAGAGCCTGGTCATGTGGCATGAAAAGGCCACATCACAAACTGTGGCGGGAAACTGCCTGCAGGGCCTCCGTTCACGCCCATTTTGCGGTTGCGTTCTTAAACCTGAAAAATCAAATTCAAAAGGCCAATCTGCCCCAATCTACTGGGCGCATCTTGACCCTTTCCTTCGGGTTGAACGGCTCATTACCCAATCCGCACCGGCTTTTGAACATGTCAATCCGTATCCACAGGCGATTGGATATCCGTCGCGGATGGTGCGGGATAGGGAATGGTGGGACCTTTGATGGCACGCCACAGGATGTGGTTAAACAAGTCTTCCGGACATTCATCCTCCCTTTGAAGGGGCAGGCGGGCGGAGACCATGGCATCCTTCCTGATCCGCGCATTTTTTATTTGCCCGGGAAGGGGATTCATTTCATCCAGCGGCACCTGGTTGGGCAGCGCGCTGAAAGGTGTCCAGTCCGGCTGGTTGGTAAAACAATCGGTCATGGGCGTGGCAGTGGCGTCCATCTGGTTCATCGGAGGCAACCCCAGCATGAGTTCGATGGTGCGCAGTACGCTGGTCTGGTTGTATTGCGTGTGAATGACCTGATGCCGCAGCGCGTAGGGGCTGGCCAGGTAAATGGTGCTCCGGTAGGCGCTCACATGGTCCCAACCATTCTGGGGATCGTCTTCGGTCGCAAAAATGCAGGTGTTGGTCCAGAAACAAGAATGACTGACAGCTTGCACAATCCGGCCCAGGGCCAGGTCATTATCGGCCACCTGCGCCTCGGGCGTGGGCGAACCCGGGCGCGTGGCGCTGGTGTGGTCGTTCGGCAGCCAGACAATGATCAGGTTCGGACAATTCCCCTCAGCCTCGTATTGTTTCCAGTCCTGAATGAATCGCGCCCCCCGGATCACATCAGGCACATCCAGGTCAAAGCCAAAATAATTGCTGACCACAAACGGGCGGAGGGCGGCAATATCAGGTTCACACGAATAGGCGATCGCGTTGGATCCACTTAAAAAATCCTCATAAGCCTCGCGCCAGCCCTGCTGGAGCCTGCCTGTGCGCCGCCAGACATGATGCGGCGTGGTGAACTCCCCAAAATCCGCCACGCTTCGCCCGTGGGCGGCCGCATCGGTCCAGATAAACCCGGCGGAGGAATAGGCCAGGGCATCCCGCCCGTCCGGCTCGCCGCCGGCTGGATAGCTCCGTGGCCAACCCGCATAGGAGCGCTCCACATAATCGCTGGCCATCCCGCTCACAGCCCATTGATGGCCCTCCGCGCTGAGAATTCCCGAGCAATAGGCATTGTCGAGAAGCACAAAATCGTCGCAAAGCGCGTGTTGGTTCGGAGTGACCCTGCTGCCAAACACGCACAGGTTCGAATCCCCGTTTCCTGCGGGCATGTCGCCCAGCACCTGGTCATAAGTTCGGTTTTCCTTGATGACATAGATCACGTGCCGAATAAGCGAGGGTTCGCCTACCCGGGCCGGCACGGGAACCGGGGGTTGGTCTTCCCGAGGCGGCAAGGCGGCTTCAACCAGCAGCGGGTAGCGCATGTCCGCCAAACACGCGGATGTGAGGGTTTTCAGGCGCCCGGCGGACGGCAATGGAGCCAAAGTGAGGGACCCGCAATATTGATGAGTGTTGAAACCCAGCCCATGACCCAGCCTGGCGGGCTGCGGGCGGACGCTGATGTCTTTCAAATTTGCCACAATCAACTGGTCCCTGCTCCCATCCACCACCACGCCGCCAGGAAACCAGCCCACGGGAATAAGCCCGAGCATGTGGTAGGCACGCGGCTTGAACTGAACCACAGCCACGGCATTCTGCGTGCCGTTGCAAACATAGAGTCGGCGCCCCGAATGATCAAACGCCAGGGCATTGGGTTGTGCGCCAAACGGGTCGCCCGGATGCTGGCGCATGCAAAGGGTTTGCACCACGGTATCCGCCCGCGCATCCAGCACGCTTACCGTGTCATCCCCTGCATTGGCGCAAACCACAAAGCGATGGTTGGGGGAAACCGCCAGTGCGCAGGCGTGGCGGCCTGTGATTATTTCCTGCTGGGCCGTTGCCGGATGTTCCAGGCTGGAATCTCCCTTGAGAGTCACCACCGAGACCGATCCCTCACTGGCAATGGAATCCGCATCCACGCGCACCGTGCCGGTCTCGCCTATCGGACCGGTGGGACTGTCTGCATAGGGGCGCCTGCCCCCCCAATTGCTCACGTAAACCTTGGAACCCAGCACGGCCACATCATAGGGCGCCACGCCCACATTCCAGGCGCGCAGGGGTTTGCCCGATTGGGTATCCAACTCCAGAAGCCGGTTCGCCATGCTGCAGGCCACATAAAGCCGTTTCCCATCCGCAGAAACAGCCAGGCCTGAGGGAATTTCCTGTAACCGACCCGGGGTGTTTGCCTGGGGCAGGCTGAAACTGCACAGGGCAGACACCCGATGATCCGCACCCACTCCAAACACTTTGATGTCTCCATTCACATTTGAGAGATATAAGCGCCTGCCGTCCGGCGAAAATACCAGGCCGGTGTAACTCAATTTGGCCTTGGAATCACCACCCCAGATTTGAGCCGATACCGGATTGGCCGGTCCCGCCGCTTCACCAGGTGGAAACGGCACCCGCTGCAGCAGGGCGCCATTGGCCGGATCCAGCACCAGCAATTGGTTGGTCAAACCCGATGTGACCAATAAATGACCATCGGGGCTCAGGGCCAGGGCATTGGGCCGCACGCCATCCAGCATCACCTGTCTCCCAGCCGGCTCCACCCACTGGTTGACCGGCGTCATCAGCCCTCCGTTTGTTTTGCCCACCGGCATCATGGTCCCGAAGGTTTCCCGCCCTGACAAATTTTCCTGCCCGCTGGCGCTCCAAGCCAGACAGGACAGGAGCAAAATCCATAGTTCAAAAATTTTCATGCTTTAATCTTAATCAAGCCCAACCTGCAAACACGACCCGGCTTTGTTAAATTTTGGTGACACGCCAGGCGATGAATCATGCATCAGCAGGGTGGCTGCTGGACAAACTCAAGGCAAAACCTTATTTTTGCAGCCGTGGCGACCTCGTCTGAACCCCTTATCTGCCCGGTCCAGGATCCAACATCCGCCCCGGAAGGCCGCGGAGATCATGATCCAGTTTATGCGGTGATTTGCTGGGACGATCCGGTGAATCTTATGGAATATGTCACCCACGTTTTCCAAAAGGTTTTTGGCTGGGACCATGCCGTGGCTCACCAGCACATGCTGGAAGTTCACGAAAAAGGCAAAAGCGTGCTCACACATCAGTGCCTGGAGCGGGCGGAATTCTTCGTCAGCCATCTCCGGCAATATCATTTGCACGCGTCCATGGAGCCTGCATCATGATCCTGCTCCGGCGCGAGGATCATCACATGGTGTTCTTCATCAGTCCTCGGGAGAAAACAGCGTTGCTGGCCCTCCTGGACCTTTACCCGCTGGTGCCCGTGTCTCATCAGTCGCCTGAAAGACATGGGGATTCCCCACGCCTTGCCGAATCACGCCAGTTGCTCTTGGAATCGGCCCAGTTCATGCAAGAGCAGC
>DAIDJC010000197.1 GCA_027451565.1 Limisphaerales bacterium
ATGTTGCTCTTGCACCGGGGACGAATCCCCCGTTTGCTGGAACGACTATGAATACCACCACCACGAAAACCATCGGATTCGATCTGCATAAACCCGCAGATTGCCCCGGATACCCTTCCGCCGGTTTTTAAAAAGTCCGTTTTCATTGGGTTGCCGTCCTTATCAATATCGCCGTGTTGGTGTAAGACTGGCCCGTCAGGTAAAACCGCCAGACTGCATCCGACCTTATCTGGCGCACATACGGATTCGAGGAAATGTCGGTGACATAAATGTAATTGGTCACGTAGAAATAAAAATCACTTGATCCAGGCATTCCCTTTGATGGCACATCCAAAATGTAGTTCGTCCCTGCAAAAACCTCGTTGGTGGGAGGAAGTTCATCATAGGCCCCGGGATAACCGTAGGTCATGGGATAGCCATGTGGATTCCAGTTGGCCGCGCGGGCTTGCTCGGCTCCTTGCAGCGCGTAGGATTGGGCAGCCAGCGAAATGGCCGAGTACTGAACCATCCGGTTGGCCTGCACGTACCCGTAGATGATTCCGCTGGAAACCAACCCCAGCACCATCATGGAAACCATGAGCTCAACCAGCGTGAAGGCTATTTTAACCCGGTCCGGCCTCGATGAAATGATTTGCATGGATTCAGGTAAACAATCCTGATGAAGTCAATTGAGCAAACCTCATGCCAAGCCGTAAAAACCACGATTCAACCTTAAATTGAAACACGTGTCCAGATGTGAGGCATCGCTGTCCAGCTATGATTTGTCTTTGGGAGTGCGGGCGGGTGCCGCCTTCACAAAAGAAGTTTCCCGGAGGTAAATGGGAACCAATGGCTCGCAGACTGGCGGAGATTCCGCCAATCGGTTCCGGGCAACCTCGGCCAGGGATTTGGCTGTGGGATGAATTTGATGGAGAGGCGAGGTTTCATCCGGTCCCACGAGGATGGCATTTCGTTGACGCAGCGCCGCCACTTCCTCCGCAGTGGCAATCCGGAGCGGGGAAACCTCATGGCATCGGCCATGGGTGATGTGCCAGTGGCCCAGGTGAAATTCTCCTCGTTGAGCATTGATGACGGGATGAATGGGGCCGGTCAATGACCGGGTCATGGCCTCATGGGCCATGGCATCCACGCTGGAGATGCCCAGAAGGGGAGTTTGTCGGGCCAGGTTCCATCCCTGGGCCGTGGCGATGGCCGCGCGGATGCCGGTATAGGACCCCGGCCCCAGTCCGACGACAATCCACTGGACGTCTTCCAGTCTGATTTGAGCCTCTTCAAGCGCCTGCCGGATCAGGGCCAGCGCTGAGGTGGCGCGTCCGCCAGCGACGGTGTGCGCCTCCACCACACATCCCTCTTTGGATAGGGCCGCGCTCCGGCGGTTGGAGGAAAATTCAAGGGCCAGGATTTTCATGCGTGATGCTTCGGCGATCCCCATCCAAAAATTCAAATCTCACATGCAAAAGGCCGGGCGGCGGCGTCAGCGCCAGGCTCATTCGTTCTGCCCATTCAATCACCGCTATCCCGTCCGGCACCAGGTAATCCTCTATCCCGGCAGACCATACCTGCTCCGGGGTTTCGAGACGGTAAAGGTCCAGGTGGAAAAGCCGCAATCGTCCGCCGGCGTATTCGTTGATTAGTGTGAAGGTGGGGGAATGAACGCGTGCGGGCGAGCCCAGGCCGCGTGCAACCCCGCGCACCCAGTGAGTTTTGCCCGCGCCAAGGTCCCCGTGCAGCGCCACCACCTGGCCATGCCGGGCTGTGCGCGCCCATTCAGCGCCCAGTTCCTCAGTCTCAGCCGGGCTGTTTGAAATGTTCATAGCCCTTGCTTTTTAAAGTGTGAAATCCTGATTTATCCCTCAGCACGATTCCCTCCCCGCGCCGCATCCGGCCTATGCAGCTTAATTTCAGCTCTGGAAATTTCATTTTCCAGGCGTCCATCAAGTCCACGGTCCTTCCCGGCGCCACTGTAAAGAGCAGCTCAAAATCCTCACCGTCCGATAGCGCCGCGTCCAGGGCGGTTTTGTTGCCGGCACCATTTTGCGCCCTTTCCCGCGCTCTTTCCCGCGCGGCTTTCGAAACGGGCACCGCTGTCTTGAGAATCTCCGCGCCCAGGCCGTTGGCGGCCAGCATGTGCCGCAAATCCCCGGCCAGTCCGTCGCTGAGGTCCATCATGGCCGTGGGCTTGAAGTGCTCCGCCAACCACGCCGCCTCCTTCAGGCGCGGTTCAAAATCCAGATGTTTCCCGGACAGGGACCCGCCCAGTTCGCCGGTCACAAAAAGGGCGTCTCCAGCCCGCGCGCCGCTGCGGAGAATGCAACTTTTTTTGGGCGCTTTTCCCAGGACGGAAATGGACAGCAGCAGCCGGTCCGGGTTGGTGGTGGTTTCCCCGCCGGCCACCGCCACGTCGTAGCGGGTCGCAAGCGCGTTCAACCCGGAGTAAATCCCAATCACACGTTCGGGGTCAAATCCCGGTGGCAGCGCCAGCGTTACCAGGGCGGCGACAGGCGTCCCGGCCATCGCTGCCACGTCGCTCAGGGCCCTTGCCAAAGCCTTGTGACCAACCGCCGCCGGCGGGGTTTCCGGCGTGAAATGAATGCCCTCCACCACCGCGTCGGTCTTGAAAAGCAGCCATTCCTCCGCCAGCCCCAAGTCCAGCACCGCGCAATCGTCCCCGGCGCCGGCAACGACCCGGCTGTTGCCATGCAGCATCGGGATCAGGCGCTCGATCAATTTAAATTCGTCCAGGCTGTTCATGTCGCGCTGTAATACCACTTGGCCGCCAGGAGGAGCAGCAGGTTGGCGGCATTAAACGAGGCGTGCAGCAGTATGGGAGCCGCCAGGCAGGTCGTCTTTTCATACAACCAGGTCAGGACAAGGGCCAGGACGAAAAGTGGGATGAAAATGGCCGCATCAAAATGAATGAGTGCAAACAGAAAACTGACCCCCAGCCACGCCGTGGCTTTCCAGCCCCGATCCCGCGCCAGCGGATAAAGCACTGCGCGGAATAGGAACTCTTCAGCAACAGGGGCAATGACCACCGCAAAAAAAACAAAATAAACCAGTTCCGCCGGCGATTGGGTGGTCAGAAGCAGGTCCACCGCCCGTTGATTGTGAGGTGTCAGGCCTATTTTAGTGAGCGCCATGCCGGATACGTATTGCAGGGGCAGCGCCACCATCAGCACGACGGGCAGGCAACCCAGCGCCAGCAGCAAACCCATGCCCAAACCCGGCTTCCCAAAGCCCAGCAAATCAACCCACCGCATACGGTGCATTTTCAAAAATAAAAACATCCAAATCCATGTCATTCCTTGCAGGCTCAAGGTGCCCAGCAAAAGGTTGCCAAAGCTGTCCGGGGTTTGGAAAAAGCGGATATGGCCGCCCTGCAAGAGTCCCTCCGCGAGGCTCGCCAGGCAAAACCCGGCCAGCAACGCTGCCACCAGCATCATCACCAGCTCCGGTTGCCATGTTTGCCTCGAATCCATCCCCAAACTTTAGCCCAGCCTCGCCATGGAGACGATGAAAAAACCACCGGAACGGAACGCAAGTCCGACAAGACAACAAAATGCACGAGGCAAAAAACGATTGATTGGGGGTCGTATCCGGGGCAATCAATCGTGGTGCGCCGCGCGGGGCCAGAGCGCAGAAGCAATCTGACAAGCCCGGGGACGCTCGGCTGCAACCGGCACGGGGAAGTTTTCAAGCTCACCCCGACTGCAAACAGAACGCCAACCTTAAAAGCAGAATTCAGACACCGGGGCGAGAAGGTGTTGTAACTCGCTCCGCCGCCCCGCCAAACTGTCATGATAGAGCTTGCCGTCCATATTAAAAATACCGTACTATGGGTCAACGCTGGCTTGTTCAGCGGGCTTTAGACTTTTGGAAACAAACGCGATTTGACATCTGGTTACAGTTTGGCACAAGGCGGGGTCTTCCCAAGGCATGCTGTAAATCGTTTGTTTCAAGCATTTTGCCTCGGTAGCTCAATTGGTAGAGCAGTTGACTCTTAATCAATTGGTTCACGGTTCGAGTCCGTGCCGGGGCACCACTTCAAAACCCGCGGTTTCATTGGGAAATCGCGGGTTTTGCTTTGGTTTCATTGAGTTTTTTCAATTGGTCAGTTCCTTGTGGGTGCCTTCCAAGCCAGTTTTAATCCCATATCTTCCCCTGTCTTTCGGTAATCAGCAGTTACATCCAAAGTGACATCCGGGAGCGGGTTGCAGCAGGCATTTTTTCCACCACAAAATTCACTTCACGTGGCTTGACAAAAGATGGCCGTGGATTTAATATTTCGATATATAACGAAATATAAAAATAATATGCGCGCGCTCATGAGAATCACCAAGGCTCTGGCGGATGAAAACCGCGTGCGCATTCTCATGGCCTTGCGGGGCGGGGAATTGTGCGTGTGCCAGATCACCGAGCTTTTGGGTCTGAGCCCGTCCACCATTTCCAGTCATTTGGCCATTTTGTATCGGGCTGAAATGGTGGTTTCGCGCAAGAAAGGGCGCTGGATTTACTACCGCCTGGCGGAGGTGGACGGGCCTAAAGAGGCTGCTGGGGCCATGGATTGGGTGTGTGCGTGTGTGAAAAAAGATCCGCAGATCATTGCGGACGCCGCCCAACTCAAGGTCGTGCTAAAGCAGGACGCCAGCGAACTATGCAAACGACAATGTCGCAAATGAAACCCACAATACTCATTTTATGCACCGGCAACTCCTGCCGCAGCCATCTGGCCGAAGGCATCCTGCGCGCTGTGGCGGGCGACATGCTCAACGTGCAAAGCGCCGGCTCGAAACCGGCGGGCTATGTGCATCCGTTGGGCATTCAGGTGATGAAGGAAATCGGAATTGATATATCCGGTCATTATTCCAAGCACATGAATGATTTCCTGAACCAGCCGGTGGAGACGGTCATCACGGTTTGCGGCAACGCGGATCAAGCGTGTCCGATTTTCCCTGGTCAGGTGAACCGCCATCATTGGGGCTTTTACGACCCGGCGCACGCCACCGGCACGGACGAAGAGAAGCTGGCGGTGTTCCGGCAGGTGCGGGACCAGATCAAAATGGTTTTTGAAGCCTACGCCGATGGTCGCCGCGACCAGACGAAAGCAGCTTAACGGTTTATGTCCAAGCAAAACGTCCTGTTCCTTTGCACGCATAACGCCGCCCGCAGTCGGATGGCAGAGGCGTTCCTGCGCAAGCACGGCGGGGAGCGGTTTGATGTGGCGAGCGCCGGGCTGGAACCAACGGCGGTTCACCCACTGACCGTGCGCGTCATGAACGAGGCAGGCCTGAACATCGCCGGTCAGCAGGCGAAGGGGCTGGATGCGTTTTTGGGCAAGACCACGGTGCAAATCGCCATCATTGTCTGCGAGTCGGCACAAAAGAACTACCCGCGCATTTTCCCGTTTGCCCGGCAACGCCTTTGCTGGCCGTTTGAAGACCCCGCTGCGGCCAACGGCGCGGAAGCGGACCAGTTGCAAGAATTCCGCGATGTGCGCGACCAGTTTGAAGCGAAGATTCTCGAATGACCGAAATCATCAACTCCAACCGCCTGAAGCTATTTATGAAACTCACCACGCAAATTCTTCATGTGTTCGACCCCTCCATGTGCTGTTCCACCGGCGTCTGCGGACCGGATGTGGACATCAAGCTCGTGCAATTTGCCGCCGATCTCGACTGGCTCAAGTCCGAGGGCGTGATTATCCAGCGGCACAACCTCTCGCAAAACCCGGCGGCGTTCGTGGAAAACGAACTGGTAAAAACCACGCTGACGGAAAAAGGCGAAGCGGCGCTGCCGGTGATTTTGGTCAACGGCAAGATCGCAACGACAGGCCGTTATCCTGACCGCAACGAACTGGCTGGCTGGTTCAACCTCAAAGCCACGGCATCGGCGGCACCCGCAAAGTCGGATTGCTGCTGCGGTGGCGGAACTTGCTGAGGCATTGAATGAATATTGCCCCCGAACAATCCCTGGCCCGCTTTCTGGAAACGCCGACGCGCTTCCTGTTTTTCACGGGCAAGGGCGGCGTGGGCAAGACCTCGCTGGCGTGCGCCT
>DAIDJC010000198.1 GCA_027451565.1 Limisphaerales bacterium
TCTTCGAGCAGGCCGCCCAGCGAGAACTCGGTCTCCTGGAGCTCGACCTTGTCCGAGTCGAAGCGGGCGATGTCCAGGACGTCGGATAGGAGGTTGACCAGCGAGATGGCAGAGCCGTGCAGCTCGCGGGCCAGTTCCGGCGGCAGGTAGCCAAATTCATCCAAACCCACCAGGGCACGGTAACTGCGAAAAGTTTGGACGCTGGGGGCCAGGATAAGTTCCCGTGAATATTGGGTGGAATTGAAATAGAGCCTCAATTCCATGGCGCGGGCCTGGTAGAGGTCCAGGAAATGGCGTGAACTCAGGCGGCTGTTGTATTCACGCCCCGTGACGTTGTTGGCCACGCGCGTGTGCAGGCCTTTCAGGGCGGCATTGGCCTCGAACCTCCCGCGAATGGCGCCAGCCTCCTGCGCCAGAATGGAGGCCCGTTCCAGCGAAGAAAGGGTGATCCCGATGGATTCGCGCCCGAGCAACAAGGAGGCGGAACAGTGGATGACCGTGCGCCCTGGCGCCAGGCTGAGGTCTTGAAAATAAATATCCCCCGCCGTGGTGGATTTGCGGCAGCGCCTGGCCCAGAAAAATGCCACCACCCGATGCAGGTTTTGTAATTTCATGGCCATCATTTGATAGGGGCGATGGGAAAATTTGGGCGCGGAATCCAGGGCCATGGCAACGTGTGGAACGGGTGGAAAAAAACGGCCGGATCAATCGCGGACGGACTGGTTGAGCCTGCCTTCCAGCCGGGAAAGGCCGGTTATGATGTCATTGATGCGATCGTGGAGTTTGCCCATGCGCACTTCCACCGACAGGCCGATGCGACGCTCCATCTCAGGAATTTCGCGACGCAGGATTTCACGGAGTTCGTGCATATCCCGGGCCACATGGGCGGTGTGCGCCTGAAAATCCTGACGCGGGACGAAAGTTTCACCTGTCCGCACCTCCAGAGGCCTGTCCATTTGCACGGATTGCCTGCGGTTCAGTGCCACGATCATTACCACCATGGCCCCGAGGGAAGCCAGGGCGGTAAGGCCGGTGAACCCCACCATCCACGCGTCCATGGTGGTGGACTCGGCCAGGAAAAAGTTTGAAAAAGCAATGGTCATGGAGCCTCCCATGCCGCCATGGCCCTGGCGTAAGCGCCCAGGGAATGGTCCTGAAGCGGTTCCAAAGGGTTGAACAGCCTGTTTTCGAGACGGCGGGCGATCGAGAGAATAGAATCCGGTAAGCCGCTGGATGGCCCTCTGGAGACATGGCCTGGCAGGAAATATTCACTGCCTGCATGACGATATCCCAGGAGCCAGGGGGGCAACCAAGGAACCGGGTCGCCTGCATGGACAAAACGCCAGGTGCGGCTGCCCAGGCTCCATCCGCCAACGTTTCTCCGGAACCAGGCTGCGAACACCCGGTTGCCCACGCGCGGCTGACCAAAAGTGCAAACCCCGGCCACCGGCAGGTTCCAACCCCGCGCCATGGCCGCAGCGAGGATGGCCAAGGCGCCGCCCAATGAATGTCCGGTGAACCAGATGCCGCCTTGTTTCCCGTGCTTTCGCCTCCATGAAGCGAGCGTTGAGAGCAATGGCTCGGCAATGCTGCGGGCATCCTCCCCGAACCCCGCATGGACCCATGCCGCCTGGCCTGCGGCAGGGTAGGGTAAGCGTTCCACCCTGGCATCCTGCATGAAATCCTCGGGAGCGCTGCTGCCCTTGAAAGCCACCACCAGGCAGCTTGAATCAGTTCCAAAACCCTGCACACAGGCCTGTGCACCGGTGGTGGAGCTTTTGAAAGCGGCATCCTGATAGGCCCGGGCAGCCGCCGCGAGCAGCCGCCGCGCCCCTGCGCTATCGAGTGACGGCGCGAGGCTGGCCAGCCTGGGTTGTGCCGGGGGGACACAGTGAACCGGGTCCGAGTTAATCAGGTTCATGGCAGACTTTGGGTTAAAAAGTGAATCCAGTGCACACAGTGAGAACCGGGGCCGAAGGAATGGCGGATCCATCCTGTTCATAAGCCAGGCGAAGGCCGGCAAATGTGTTTGGAGTGAGCATTTTGCGGGCATCACCATAAAGGGTGAAAGCGGCAGTGTGTTGATCCACGCGGATTCCGCCCAAAAGACCCGCCGATAATTCAATGTCCGGGCTTGAAGCGGGTATAAGGTAACCTCCCATGCCAATTTGTTCGCTTACGATGATTCCATTGATGCCAGCATTGCGGGTAACCGTTTCTGCAAACACGCCCGATCGAGCTGACAGCGGAAACTTGAAGCGCACCGAAAAATCCGAGGCGATGTTCACGCCGGATTGATAAGCCATGCCCAGGGACACTTCACCGCGTCCACGCACGGGCAGGTTGGTGTTGGCCGAGGTGAACCAATTTCCAACCGTGCCAATGAATGATCCGGGACTGGCTGCAGCCGCCATGTTGTTGGTGGAACCAGTTCCGGGGATGGATGGCAGGGTCTGACTCTGAGCCTGGCACGCCAGCAGGACCAGGCCGGTCAACAGGGCGGTTATAAGTCGCAGGCAGCCTGAGGTGTATTTTAATGCAATGGATGCGGTGGCTGGATATGTTTTCATGGAGTGTTGGTGTTGTTGCAGTCGGGAATGGGCCTGCCTCGACACACACCGGCAGGAGCGCCGGAGGTCTGGTTCCTCAGGGATCGGTTCCAAACCGTCCCATGGTCATGTCGTGTGGCCATACTCCGCCACCTTAACCACCCCGCCCTGAGTCAAAATGACATGGTGAACGCATCTTGCGTTTTGCGGCATTTCGATCTGGCGCCAATCAATGCCAATCAATGCGTTGGATGCGCAGTCCGGGGAGCAATACGTGTGCAAAGACATGAACGCAATGCCCTGTGCCGGGTGTCCCCACCGGGGGTTCGTTAAACCTTCATGGACTTTGGAACCGAATTAAGCGTTTGAGGCAGATGCCATTTTCGATCCATCCCCTGATGCCGCAGGATGTTCATCCACCAAAAACTTTCCCGATTCCCGCCCTGCTGCGCCTGGTTTTCAGTTCTTGGCGAGGGGTAAACAAGGCGCATTCAGGAATGCCGTTTGCCCGGGTCATCCATGCAGCGCCGTTGCCCCATGGAAAAAGGAATTCATGGAAAAAAAAGAACTAGAAAGACCGGGCCAATGGGTTTAGCTTGGGAAAGCTTGGATTGGCACAAGGCGCCGCGCCAAATGGCGCCCGCTGAAAACCACCTCAACCAACTCAAAACAAAATCCAGAAATGAAGCCTCAATCACCCCAACCTCCCCTACCGGCGGGATGGACCATGATCCATGAGAACCATTTTTTTGCGTTCCATTTGCCGACAGCCTGTCTTTTGCCTCTTGTTTTGTTTTTCCTGTGTTTGACAGCCGGACCGGCGGCGGCGCAAAGTTACACGGTTGATTGGTACAAGATTTCCGGCGGGGGCGGATCCAGTTCCAGCGGGCAGTACACTCTCACCGGCACCATCGGCCAACCGGACGCCGGCGGCACACTCTCGGGCGGCAACTTCTCGCTCACCGGCGGTTTCTGGGCCATTATTTCCCTCGTCCAGACCCCCGGTGCGCCAGTCCTGCACATCGCCCATGACGGCAGGCAGGTGACTGTTTTCTGGCAGGATGTTGCGGGCTGGAGTCTGCAGCAGAACAGTTCGCTCAAGTCGCCCGCAGGCTGGACGGCCAATGCCTCTTCGACCAACAGCAACGGGACTAATTACCTCACTTTGCCCTCACCGTCCGGCAACCTCTTTTTCCGCCTAACAGGACCCTGAATACGTTGCGCGCTCTGACCCCCAACCCATGCTTCAGCGCGGAATGGCGGAATAAAGCGGCGAAATGAGGCGGCCCAAGCCGGTGGCGTCTTTTTCAAACGCTTTTGTCCAGGCAGAAAAAGGCATGATTAGCCGGATTAATTCCGGTTGCCGGATCAAAATGCGCTTTGCCGGATTTTCCGAACGCCACCCACGCCGCCCGGGGCAATCATGCGAAAGTGCGATTCGAAAGGGCGTATGCGAATGGCGTTTTAGTTTGCCATTTCAGGCGGCCTTCTACTTCTGTGGATTCGCCTCGGCTGCGTGAATCAATTTCATGTATTTATCCGGGTTCTTGATGAACCGCGGCTTGCACATGGGGCAGCAGAATTTGATCTCCTGGGTCACCCCATTGGTGGTATAGAGAAAAGTGATTGGCGCACCCATGTCCCCTCCGAATTTCTCGCCGGAGACCACGCAATAGTCGAAAGGATACGGGACAACCTTTTTGGCGTTGGCTGCGGGTGTGTTTGTGGGGTTATTATCCTGGGCCAGGGCGTTTTTGGCCGGAGCCAGGGCCAGCACAAGCCCCGCAATGAGGGGGAGAACCAGGCAAGCCATGCGGTTTCTCTGCGACACGGGCGTGGCGTTAGGGGAAGAAAAGTTTTTCATGTCATGAATCATGTTTGTGTTTTTTTGACCGGCAATTATTAAATTCAAGACCAGCCCCGCGCCGGGCTGACCTCACAATGTTCCCACATAAATGAGGTTGTTTCATGAAAAGTCAAGACATGGAAAGCATCCACCAATCTTTCGCACCTGCAACGCTCCCGAATCCAATGCCATGATTGGCTCGTGGGAAGCCGGGCAGGCTCACTTGAGCCAGGCTGCCCGAATCCGCCCGGGGCGCAATAAATGTGTCGTTATTTATGGCCTGCTCCACTAGCTTGGCGGGTATTGGGAAAACCTATATGAAGTCCAAAAAACTGAAGGTGGCCTATTTGGGGCCGGAGGGAACCTTTGCCCATCTGACCGCTCAAAAGCGGTTCAGGAACGGGGCCTTGCTTGTTCCGGCGCCGAGCATTCCTGAAGTGTTTGAAATGGTGGCCCGGGGACGCGCCAACCTGGGCTTGGTGCCCCTGGAAAACTCCTCGGCAGGCTTCATTTATGAGACGGTGGATCAATTGGTGGACTTGGGAAACACCCTGAAGGTGCAGGAAATGTTGTCCTTGAACGTGCGCCTGGGACTCCTTGGCCGCAGCAAAAAAAACATCCGGGTGATCCATTCCCACTACGCTCCACTGCATCATTGCCAGGGCTGGATCCGGCGGCATTTTCCGAAGGCGGAAATGGTGAAGGAAACCAGCACGGCCATGGCGGTGAAAAAAGCGGCGGAAACACCCCATGCGGCAGCAATTGGGAACCGCGATGCGGCGGCCTTGTACGGCTTGAAAGTGCTGGAATTTCCCATCCAGCAGGATGCCGAAAACGTGACGCAATTCCTGCTGGTGGGCCGTGGGTTCTCCCGCCTCAAGGCCTGCACCAAGACATCCATCGTCTTTACCGTGCCCAACCTGCCGGGGGCCCTCTACGCCTTCCTGACCCCTTTCAAAAATGAAAATGTCAATCTCACCCGCATTGTCTCACGACCCGTGGTGGGCAAACCGGAGGTTTACATTTTCATGGCGGAATTGGCGGGAAATCTGAATCAACCCAGAATCAAGGCTGCCTTGGATCGAGCCACCCTCCTGGCCACGGCTATCAAAAACCTCGGCTCCTATCCGGTAAAAAAACGGTACCAATCCTGATCGCCTGGCCGGAAACGGCCCAAGCCGGGGTGGCACCGGGTTTTTATCATGATCACTTGGATTGGGAGGTGTTGAAAACGACCGGCTATTTGGCTTCGTTTCGTTTTGTCCACAATCTGTTGCGCAGGCAGGCTCTATCGCCATGAGCCTCGCAATTTCCGACAGCACCTTCGCCCGCAGCCATGAACCGGATGAATTATCCGGCTTGCAGTTCGCCGCGCCGGATGCCGTGGATTTTGAAATCCCTGATCCTGGAGGGATGGCTGAGAATCGGTTTTCTTTTTTGGGTTTGGGTGCGGTTTCATGGCTGACCATGGCGCGGATTGTGCGTGGCCAGGTGCTTTCCCTGCGCACACGGGCTTTTGTGGAGGCCAGTCGCGCTCTGGGAGCGGGTGGCGGACGGATTCTCTTTCGCCATATCATTCCCAACATTCTGGGGGTGGCCATTACTTACACCGCCCTGACATTGCCATCCATCAT
>DAIDJC010000199.1 GCA_027451565.1 Limisphaerales bacterium
TTTTCCACGCGGATACGGTTGGTATCAAAGAAATAAGCGATTGGCGTGCCCCAGCCTTGCAGACCATTGCCGTGATTATTCACGGTGGAATCGCCAATGATAAAAAGAGTGGGAAGGTTGCCATCCGCGCCCGGGCAGGAGAGGCCGAAACCAAGACCTGAAAGGAGGCAAAGAATCAAAAGGAGCCGGCACAGTTTGGAATTCATCATGATAGAGTATGGTTTTCTCATTGTTGACCAAGCAAACCGGGGCCACAAGAAATTCCCTTTCCCCAGTTCTGGCGATGCGGCGGCATCCCCCGACTCGAACAAAGCGGGGGGGGCTTGGGCCACTCACCACAATTGGTGATAGGCCCGCATGGGATCATTCTGTTAGGCTAAGATTTGAAGCCTATAAGCCTTATGCCACGCCTTTCCGTTTTGTCACACTTTTCACTCTTCAAAAACATCCCTGGCTGGTTGCTAGCCATGGTCTTTGCCTGGGAGATTCTTGGGCGGCCCTATCCTGCGCGAGCAAACCTGCCCGGTGGCGGCAGTGGCGCAGGTCCGGCGGTGGTGGCCACGGATTACGGTTCCACCCTGGCGATTTCCAACGGGCTGGTTTCAATCGTGGTGACCAAGGCAGACGCCTCCATTCATGAAATTTATTATCAATTCAACAACAGTGGAACCCTCACCACGCGTCAGTTGCTACAGGGAGGGTACAACGGCGGCCAGCTTTACTGGCTGGAAAACCCGGGTTCATTTGTGGCGGGGCCATTCACGGCGTCCCTGGTTCAAAGCAATGCCAATGAAGTTGAGTTGGATTTGAGCTGTTCCACCCCCACCAACGGCACCATGGACATTCATTACACCATGCTGCGTGGATCGCCGGGGTTTTATGCTGCAATCATCCTGAGCCATCGCACCCAGGATGGGGTCATGAATATCACCTTGCGTCCCAATATTTATGCCGGCGGGATGTTCAACTGGATGTCCGTGGATGCCGCGCGGAACCGTTTGATGGAGGTTTCCGGGGGCGCCTCGGTGCCAGTACAAGGGGCGCCCAAGGAGGTTTATCTCTGGACCAACGGCATTTATTCCGGCAGGTATGAGGACAAATACAAATACACGGCAGACCTGGGGGTAAACCGGGTGTGGGGCTGGAGCAGCGTGGGTGCGGGAGGCGTCAATGTGGGGCTTTGGAATATCACCGCCAGCGCGGAGTGTTACCCGGGAGGCCCCATGGAACGATCCCTCATGGAACACATTGGCACAACCATTCTCAATGTTTTTACCGGAGGATATTATGGCCTGGGCACCGATAACACGTTCACGAATGGAGAAATCTGGTCCAAGGTTTACGGCCCGTACTTTTATTACTGCAACAACGTCACCAACGCCATCACTGAAACCAACCAGGCTGCCCAAGCGCTTTATGACGATGCGCTGTCCCAGGGCGCAGCCGAGCAGTCTGCATGGCCCTATGCGTGGTTTACAAACGCCAGCTATGCGCCCCTGCAAGGACGGGGAACCATCACGGGCCAGATGGCCATTCAGGACCCGGGCAATCCCAACGCTTCCGCCGCAGGCCTCTGGGTGGGGTTGGTCCGCCAGCCTTCCAATAACGCCAGCTACGATTTTCAAGAATGGGCAAAACCCTATCAGTATTGGGTCAGGACGGATTCCACTGGACGTTTCACGATTTCCAACGTGATCGCAGGCGCTGGCTATACGCTTTATGCATTCGGGCCCGGAGCCGCAGGCACATTCATGTCACAAATGCAGGCGGGCGGGCAGCCTCCCATCCTCACGGACGTGCCATCCACCCCCTTTTCCGTCACTGTCACATCAGGTTCCACAAACTTTTTGAGCACCATTGTCTGGCGGCCTTCACGGGTGGGTGCCACTGTTTTTGAAATTGGATATCCGGATCGTTCCGCTGACAAATTTCGGCATGGGGACGATTATTGGGTGGGGGATATTGGACCGGACCCAAGTCATCCCAGCCCGGTTTGGAGCAAATGGCTGGAGTATGCCTTTGATTTCCCTGGAGGGGTGAATTATGTGTCGGGTCAAAGCCGTTGGAGCACAGATTGGAATTTCATTCAGCCTGTGGTGCCGGACAGCGCCGGAGTTTATCAACCCTCCACATCCACCATTTCCTTTCAACTGGCTGAGGCTCCCACGAATGGGGCGCTGGCCTCCCTTTATTTGGGGCTGTGTTCGGACTTCTATTCGGCGGTCATTGTGTCGGTCAATGGCGTGAATGCCGCGAGCCTCCCCGGCTTGTCTGCCAGCCCCGAGACCAGCGTGCCTTCCTCCGGCTATTATGCGCAATACGCCGATAGCGACACCAACATCCGCGAGGGCAACAACGGCGCATTCACCGACGAGCGCCTCACTTTTTCCGCCGCAGCCCTCCACGCAGGCCTCAACACCGTGTCCATTTCCTTTCGTGAAATTTCCCCCGATTATTTTGCCGATCATTTAATGTACGACTATGTGCGATTGGAATTGCAGGGTTATGTGCCTTCGGCGCCATCCCGGGTGGCGGCTTACCCGGGTTACCAATCCTGCCTGGTCACTTGGCCGGTATCGCCTGGAGCCACCAGCTACAACCTGCTCCGGTCCACTTACCCCACGAGCGGGTTCACGCCGCTTACCAATGGAATCCCGGGACCCGTTTCTGGGAGCGGACCGGACCAGGTGCTTTTTCTGGATTCCACCGCAGTCAACGGATCAACCTACTATTACGAGGTGGAATCGGTGAATTCCACGGGCGCGAGCGGCGTTTCGACCGCCAGTGGGTCCGTCTCGCCTTCATCCACAATGCCAGCGAACGCCCCTTCGACCCCATCGGGCTTGGTGGTGGCAGAGGCGGGCCACCAACTCATAACCGTAGCCTGGCAACCATCAGCCGGCGCTGATTTTTACTCGGTCTGGCGATCCACCCTGATGGACAACGGCGGAGGGGGTTCCAACATTTTGAGCACGGTGATGTTAACGGATTCTGCCACCAACACGGAATATACGGACACATCGCCCACGGATGGAAGTTTGTATGAATACTGGGTCACAGCCACGGGCCCGGGTGGCACGAGCGGCAATTCTTCAATAATTCCCGGGAAAGCCCTTCCATCCATCCCGTTGCTGCCGCCGCTCAGCCTCACAGCCACGTTTTCCTCCAGCAATGTGCTATTGAACTGGGAACCTGCGCCGGGTGCGGTGGGTTATGTCATTAGCCGTGCGACCAGTCCGTCAGGACCATTCACCCTCCTTCAAAGCGTCAGCGAAACACAGTACACGGATGTAAACTTGAATAATACTGGCACATATTATTACCAGGTCACAGCAGTGAATGCCGCAGGTGTTTCACCCGTTGGAACCAACTTGGTGAACGGCCTTCAACCCGCGCCGGCCAGCCTTCTGGCCACGGGAAGCTCCAACGCGGTGGTTCTGGCTTGGCCAGCCTCGCCTGGCGCTCAAACCTATTCCCTCCTGCGCGGCACCAGCCCCGGAGCTGAAAACGTAACAGTACTGTCCGGCTACAGCGCGCTGAGTTTTACCAATACAGATTTGACCGGGCCTCAAACTTATTATTACGTGGTCACGGCTTCTGGAGCAGGCGGCGTGAGCGGGCATTCTCCTGAAGCCAGCGCTGCAGTGGCCGCCTCGGCCAACGGAACCTGGGCGCTGGATGAGGATGGATCCTGGGATGATGAAAGCAACTGGGTTAACGGGACGGTGGCTGAAGGCATGACCAGCATCGCCGATTTCAGCTCGCTGGCTCTGGCAGAAAATCGCACAGTAACCCTGGATTCCAGTCACACTCTTGGGGAACTGGTGTGGGCCGATTTGAACGCCGCCCATGATTGGACTTTGTCAGGCACCAATATTTTGACCCTGGGTGGCGCTGCGGAAGTGGATGTTTTAAATGGCAAAACCATTTTCCAGGTTCAGGTGGCTGGAACCAATGGCCTTTTGAAATCAGGCTCTGGCACTTTGGTTTTGGGCGGGGCGGCTGAATCGTTCACCAATGGCCTAACGGTGGATGCAGGCGAGCTGGTTGTGGACACATCTGCGGCAGGTTCACCGTCCACCAACCTGATAGCCGCAGCGAATGGTCTGACCTTGGAAGGAGGCATTATGAATCTGACCGGGGGAAACACTACTGCTGCCAGCCAAACGTTTGCTTCGACCGTGGTGAATGCCGGGGGGTCGGCAATCAGTGGATCTTCCGGGACAGGAACTCCCCTTCCAGTCATAAATTTGAATACCTTGAGTGAAAGCGCCGGCGGCACCCTCATCCTGAACGGCCCGGCAACGGTTAACGGAATGGCCAACGTGCCAGCGACAGCAAGCATTACCACCCTTTCAGCAGGCACCGGGGCGCTGGGTGCCATGGGTTCATTTGGATCCGGATCGCCCGGGCAAGGGACTTCCGGCGCTTACGCCACGGTGGGGCTCAATGATTTTGCAGCCACGATTCCTGCCGCTGGTGGAGCAGGAACCTTTGACATTGTCGGGGGCAGTCAAGTGACCGGATTTTTTCAATCCAATGGAATCAACGACACCACGGCGGCATTTGATGTACCGGCCAGCGGCGGTATTTTGACCCTGGGCAACGCGTCTGGATCTCCCATGGTGCGCTTCAACCTGCCCTACTCCAAGACCATCACTTTTACCGCCTCCACAGCCAATGGAATTCAGGGAATACTGGTGACACCTGCATGCGGGACCAACAATGAAATTCTGGCCGGCACAGGTTCCAACGGCTTGGAATTCATTCGCAGCACCACCATTGCAAATGACTACGGCGTGATTTGGCAAAATAACCCCTCCGGGTTTTTGGAAATCAACTGCGTTTTGCAGCCCGGACGCTACTTGCTTGGGGGCGAAGGGAACAGTTGCGGGTTGGTGCAGGCTGGCTCGGGAACGGTGGAATACAACGATGAAAACCTGTACGACCTGCCAAGTTACCTCAATGGAGGTTTCGCCTTGGTGACCAATGACAGCGCCTTTGGGCAGGCCTCGCTGGCTCAACCTCTTTTTCTCGGCGGGGGTTCAGTGGTGGCCAATTCCACAATGAACCTGGATTCGGGTGGCGGCGGGGCCCGACCAGTGCATATCGGTCCCGGCGGCGGCGGATTGGCAGCCATATCAGGTCAGTCCTTGACCGTGGATGGGGTGGTGGATGGTTCCGGATCGCTGGTCATAGGCATCCCGCCCCTGGCAGTGAATTCCCTAACTCCCGGCTTGGTGCCCGGCACCGGTTCAGGAACCGCCAATACCACGCCCATGATGGCCAATGGCCAAGTTATCCTGGCGGCATCCAACAGTTTTACCGGACCAATGGATGTGGTTTCAGGAAGCCTGATAGCCAATGTGGGGGTGACCGCAAGCAACCCGGCGGCAGGCGCTTTGGGAAACCCAACTGTCTCCCGGCATATCACGGTGGAAAACGGCGCCCAACTGGTATTTGCCCAGGGCAATGTGTTGGGCGGCCCCACGAATTTGCCGGGGGCGATCCTCGTGATCAATCAAGGCGGGACGCTGACCAATGGGTCTGGAAGCATGAACACTTTGGGACCGCTTTTATTACAGGGCGGCGTGGTGACTGGATCAGGCGGTGGCAGCCAGGCTTTTCAAATGTTCAACCTTCGCGGGCCCATCTTGGTGCAAGGACTATCCACCTCCTTGATGGAAAGCCCTAACAGTCCCAATGCCGGGTTTCATCTGGCTTCGCCTTCCATTTTTAATGTGGCCGACGGCACCGGCAGTACCGCCCCAGATTTGATTTGTTCAGGCAACCTGGTGGACCAGGATGGCATTGGCACCAGTCAAGGTCATCAAGGTGCTCCGCTCCGGGATGGTGGAGGACGGCCAGTTTCTCCAGATGTTCCTGGAAGAGGCGCGGCTCGCGGCGCGGCTCAACCACCCGAACGTCGTTCAGACGAACGAGGTGGGCTTCGACGGGCGCGA
>DAIDJC010000200.1 GCA_027451565.1 Limisphaerales bacterium
CCCCCATCCGACCTGGATTTACGTATTATCTCGGATTCAGGGCCGTTAATGATTCAACCTTTTCCATCAGTGCCAATACCAACGGCGGCTATATCAATTACACCAACACCATTCCTTTTTATGGCGGCTACTTCTCGAACACCATCCCTGGCGGAGGTTTGTTGAAATTCCGCGTGGATGTTCCAGACAATGCGGACCGGTGGCTCAGTTATTCCACCAATTCAAGCGCCGTTTGGTTGTATCTGGACCAGGGCAGCGCCCCGACCATGACCACGGCTGATGATTGGTACGCCGTTAATTATGGCGACACCGTCTTGAACGAATATCTGCAAACTCCCGGATATTGGCCCTGGCAGGCTGGCTATTCCTACTTTTTGGCCGTGACCAACTCCTCCACTTTACCCCAATCCTTCATCTTTGTGATGAATGGTGAGGGACCCGGGTCAGGGCCTTTCGGGTTTTCAGGGGTGGCCCATCAACCCAATGGAAATATTTTGCTCACCATGAGCCTCGTTCCCGGCCAAAATTACGTGCTGCAAAGCTCCACCAACCTTGTCAATTGGACTTCCTTGGGAAGTTATTCTCCGGCTGTCCTGGTCACCAACGTCCTTTCAATCAATCCCACCGGCGTTGCAGACCAGTTTTTCCGCCTGATGCAGCAGTGATTGGTTTTCCCGGGCAACTTGGCCTGAATGAGCCATCGCGAAGCGGATGAGCATTGTGAGACGGGAGCGTTTAGGGCGGGACCGTGTGAACCGGTCGGGTCGGCGCGTCGGCAATCTCTCGCCCCAAAAATCATGCTGTCTCGATGGAAAGAGGCTCCCAATTTTGGCGCTGTGGGTGGTGGCGGGTTCTTGGCAGAGATAACCAATTGAATTTGTTTTATGCGCCTGAAGCCGGCAATCATCATCAGCTCTTCAAACAGTTCAATAACCATCTCCACACGCTGTCTCTGTGTCCCATCCATAAAAAGGGTTGCGGGCGCGGAGCGGGCGCACTGGGATAACTAACGATCTGGCTCTTCGGTCTCCAACCCAGAGGGGCGTCGCATTTAAACGCTGCGCTTCTGCAAATATCCCCAGGCTGCGACGCTTCCGATGCTTCCATGCGGATTATGTTTGCCAGAAGGGGCAGCGCACCCAGTGGCCCGGCTCAACTTCCAGCAGCGAGGGCGGGTGGGATGAGCATTCGGGTCGGGCGATGGGGCAGCGCGGGCTGAAGCGGCAACCCGTCGGAAATTGCCCGATGCGCGGCACGTTGCCAGGTATGGTGGGCAAACGAGTGGCCGTGGAGCGCAGCTTGGGCACTGAATTCATCAAGGCCCGTGTGTAGGGATGAAGCGGACGCGCCAATAGGTCCGTGGTGGCCGCTAATTCCACCACCTGCCCGCCGTACATCACGGCCACCCGGTCCGCGATCTCCCCCACAATCCCCAGGTTATGAGTGATGAGCAGGATGGCCATGCCCAAACGTTGCTTCAGGTCTCGGAGCAAATCCATGATTTGCGCCTGGATGGTCACATCCAGGGCTGTGGTGGGCTCATCCGCCACCAGAAGCCGGGGTTCGCTGGCCAGCGCCATCGCGATCATCACCCTCTGCTGCATGCCGCCGGACATTTCAAAGGGATAGTTGCGCAGCCTCGATTCCGGCGCGGGGATGCCAACCAGCTTCAATAGGCGAATGACCTCGGTGTCGGTCGCTTTTTCCGGGCGATGCAATTTAAGCGACTCCTTAATCTGGTTGCCCACCCGGAACACCGGATTCAGGGATGCGCCGGGGTCCTGAAAAATGTAACTCACCGTGCCGCCCCGGATTCGGCGGAGTTCTTCGGGTGACATTTCCAGGGTGTTTCGGCCTTCCAGGAGTATTTGTCCCCCCACATAATGGGCCGGTGGAGACGGTACCAGTTGAGCGATGGAAAGCGCGGTCACACTTTTGCCGCATCCGCTCTCGCCCACCAGACAGACCGTCTCGCCTTGCTTCAGGGTGAGCGAAACTCCGTCCAAGGCCCGGGCTGCCTCGCTGCCGCGGCCAAAGTCGAGTTGAAGATCCTTGATTTCCAGAAGGTTCATGAAGTGGAGATTATAATTTGGTGTCTGCGGCATCACGCAGGCCATCGCCCAGGAAGTTGAAGGCCAGCACGGTGATGAAAATGGCGGCGCCGGGGGCCAGGAGCCAGGGAAAATCACGGAGGTATTCCGTGTTTTGCGCCGCATTGAGCATCAAACCCCAGCTTGCGCTGGGTTCCTGGATGCCCACGCCCAGGTAGCTCAAATCCACCTCGCCCAATATGTAATAAGGCACGCTCAAGGTGGCTGCCACAATGACGTAGGAAAAAGTGTTGGGCAGAACGTGGCGCAGGATGATTTTCAGGTGGGATTGGCCCAGTCCTCGCGCCGCCAGCACAAAGGGTTGTTCGCACAGTGAAAGGGTCATGCCCCGAATGACCCGGGCCATGCCCGCCCAGCGGATGAAACTATAAATAATGATGATGATGCCGTAAACCTGCGCGGAACTGATGCCCGCCGGGAATGTGTTGCGCAAGGCGATAACCATGTACAGGGTGGGCACCGACATGATCAACTCGCACCAACGCATTATGAATTGGTCCGTTGTCCCGCCGAAATAACCGGAAATGCCGCCCAGCAGCATCCCCAGTGAAAAAGAAATGACAATGCCCACCAGGCCGATGGACAGGGATATTTCAGAGCCATACAACAGGCGGGAGAAAATATCCCGGCCAAATTGGTCCGTCCCCAAAAGGTACACGGGGTATTGATCATCGCCTGTGCCAAATAAATGAATTTTCAGGGGAATCAAACCCAGGAGCCGGTAAGGAGCCCCGCTTACCAAGAAATGAAGCGGGCAGGTGTCCCCAGAAACCTTTTTGTAGGCAAAATCGCCGGAAACAGATTCGTAACGGGGAACGACCAGGCGCAATCCTTTAAACTCCGGCCAGATGGGGGGGTGGAAAAACCGGGCCCGATCCTGCCTCACGGCGTCGTAGGGGGCAATGAACCCGGCAAGAATGGCAGAAGCGTACAGCACCGCCAGGAGGCAGCCGCCGAACATGGCAATTTTGCGTTTGCGCAGCCGCCGCCAGAAAAGCTGTCCCGGGGACAGAGGCTGGGCGGAGAGGCTGGCAGTGGATGAATCCGTTGTCTCCATGGGTTATTTGAGTCGGATCCGCGGATCGCTCCAGGCCAGCAGCAGGTCGGCCACAAAATTTCCGGCCACCAGCAGAATGGTGGCCATCATGACACAATCCACCACCACATAGGAATCCTTTTGGAAGAAGGCTTCCATGGTGAGGCGGCCTAATCCGGGCCAGGCCATGATGTTTTCCACGATGAAAGCGCCGCTCAGGAGCCCGGCCAGGGAATAGCCGAACATGGTAAGGAGGGGGTTGATGGCATTGCGGAGTGCGTGTTTGTAAACCACCCAAAATGGAGTCATGCCGCGCGCCCGGGCGGCAACCACGTATTCGGCGCGCAGGGTGTCGAGGAGGTTGCCTCGCATTTGCCGCATGATGCCGGCGAGGTCTGCGGCAGCCAGCACCACGGCAGGCAGGACAAGGTGCTTGAGATAATCCAGGCATTGGCCCCACGGACCCATGAGGTCATGCACAGGGCTGGTGGCGCCCCCCACTGGAAACCATCCGGTGGCAGCCGCAAACCACAAGGCCAGAAGCGCCAGCAAAATATCGGGAATGGAAAGCCCGGCAAATGCCACCATCGCACACGCATGGTCCACCCATGAGCCCCGGGCCACCGCCGCGCGGATGCCCAATGGAATGGCCACCGCCCAAGCCAGGATCAACGCCGCAAACGACAGCAAAAAAGTGTTCCATAACCGGCCCAAAATCAGGGATGTCGCAGGTATTTTATATGCCATGGAATACCCCAGGTCCCCCATCGCCGCATTCTTTAACCAGTAAAAATATTGCACATACCAGGGCTGGTCCAAATGGTACTTCGCCTTCAAATGAGCGATGGTTTCAGGGGAGATTTGGGGGTTCTGGGACAGCGCGGTGAAGTAATCGCCCGGGGAAAGCGACATCAGGAGAAACGTCAGCATGGACACCCCTATCAGAAGGGGAATCATATGAAGTAAACGCTTGGCCAAATATTTCAGCATCGCCGCGGCAGGTGCATCCTCGCAAATAACTGTTGGGCACGCGATAAAAAATTCCATTTTAGCCGTTCCAAAGCAGCGGTTCTGGATATTATTGCGCACATGAAGCGATATTTTTTGACCGGGCTTTGGGTGGGAGTCTCCGCTTTTTGGCTGGCGGGCTGCGGCGGGTCCGCTCCCTCCTCTTCCGTTCCCGCCGAGGCGCCCCTGGCGCAGCCGCCTTTGCAGGCGCCCTGCTCGCCTGGGCAATCTGGAGGACGCTTGGTCATCTCCACCTTCGGTGACCCCAAGACTTTCAACCCCATCACCGGCAATGAGCAATCTTCCGAGGAAATTTACCGCCACCTCTTTTCCAGCCTCACCGGTCTGGATTCACCCTCCCAGACCGTGCTGCCCCAGCTCGCCTATGCGTGGACCAATTCGCCCGATGGCAGGACCTGGACTTTTTACTTGCGCAAAAACCTTCGTTGGAGTGACGGCCAGCCGCTGAATGCCGATGATGTGGTTTTTACCTGGAACGATGTCATTTACAACCCGGACATTGACAATGTGGTGCGGGATGCCTTCATCATCCATGGAAAAAAGTTCGTGGTCACCAAGTTGGATGACCTGACCATTCAAGTGCAGACGCCCCAGGTTTATGCCCCGTTCCTGATCAATTTTGGCGGGGTGCCCATCCTGCCCAGGCATGTGCTGGATTCCGCCGTTCAGCAAAAAACATTCACCTCCGCCTATGGGGTGGATTGGGACCCGGCCCGCATCGTGGGTTCAGGTCCGTTTCGCCTCAAAAGTTATGCCCCGGCTCAAACCCTGTTGCTGGAACGCAATCCTTATTTTTTTGAGGTGGACCAAAAAGGAACCCGGCTGCCTTACTTTGACAATATTGTTTACACCATTGTGCCGGATATGAACGCCCTTTCGCTGAGGTTTCTGAGTGGCGAAAGTGACGTGGATGATTTCATACCGCCCTATGAATACGATCATTACAAGACCGCTGCGGATGCGGGCAAATTGACCTTGCTGGAACCTGGGATTGGGTTGGAGACGGCCTTTTTCTGGTTCAATGAAAACACCAACATGGACCAGTCAGGAAAGCCCCTGGTGGACCCGGTGAAGTTGAAATGGTTTCGGGACAAGCGATTCCGGCAAGCCTGTTCCTATGCCATTGACCGTCAATCCATCGTGGACTCGGTTTACAGCGGCAGGGCGGTGCCCAATTTCGGGTTCGTGACGCCCGGCAACCGCAAATGGTATGATCCGGACATCATGAAATACCCCCACGATCCGGCGCGTGCCCTGGCCTTGCTAAAAGAGATGGGCATTGAAAAGCGCAACGGGGAGGATTTCCTCACTGATGCGGATGGGAACAAGGTCGAGTTTGTCCTGAACACCAACACCGGAAATGGCGCCCGGGAAAAAACCGCCGTGCTCATCCAGAACGACCTTCAAAAAATCGGCATGCAGGTGGTCGTGCAATCCATTGAATTCAACAGCTTGGTGGAAAAGGTTGATGTCAGCCACGAATACGAATGTGTGTTGCTCGGGCTGGCGGGTGGCAGCATTGACCCTTCGGACAGCATGAATGTGGTCAAGTCCAGCGGGTTCACCCACCAATGGTTTCCGAGGCAGCAAACCCCCTCCACCCCATGGGAGGCCCGTCTGGATGATTTGATGGACGCCCAGAACTGCACGCTCGACGATGCGCAGCATTATCACGGCCTCGTCATCACCTACGCACAGCTCCTCCAGCGTCACCTACATGAGGCCGTCCGCGGCCTTGCACACGGGGCTCTGGTCATCAACGATGAGATCCATCACG
>DAIDJC010000201.1 GCA_027451565.1 Limisphaerales bacterium
ACCAGGGCGAAAAGACCGTTCAAAATATGTCGCCAGCTCCGTGAACTGCCCCCCGCCGTCATCAGGGCAGAAACCGCCAGCGCATCAAAAGGCTTGTGCAGGATCACCACCAACGCCACCCCCAAACCCGCCAGCCTGAGATGGCTGCGCGCCCCGGTCTCCACCGCCGCAGCCAGCGCGAGGCCGTCCAGCAGGGAATGCAAGGTCAGCCCAAGCGCCGTGCCAACCCAGGAAAGCTGCCGGGCGGATTTTTCCGCAAGGGTATGGGCATGGTGGCCTTCATGACTGTCGTGAACATGCGCCTCCGCATCCGCCTGCGCATGGTTTCCAATGGATTCCTCCGCTTCATGATGGCAGCAATCCTCAGGGTCGCCCTCGGGAGAATCGTGATGGTGGAAATGGAAAAAGCGCTGGACAAAAAACAGTGTGAGAAACCCGGCGAGCAGCCAGCCGGCCACGCGGTCAATGGAATTCAACTGTTCCTGCGCATCAGGAAGGAAATGAAGCAACCCTATTCCGAGCATCAGGCCCGCGACAAAGCTGATGGCAATTTGCAGCCTTGAATGGGTTGGACGCAAAACCAAAAGGAACCAGCCGCCCGCCAGCGACGCCAGCAGCACCAGAAAACAATAGACAGCCAAAAGCAGCAAAGAGGAAAAACTTGGTTGCATGATGATTTAAAAATCCACAACCCGGGCGAACCAAACCGGTTTCATCAGGGCTGCGAACGGTTGCTGGATTCATTTTGCATGGCGGCCACCTGTTTGACCAGCGCGTTATATTTGGCTACCACGCCGTTTCGGTCTTTCATGGCGGCATTGTAGCGGCCCACCATCAAATCCCGTTGTTGAAGCAGGTTGGTGATGAGCAAATTCTGCTGCTCGATGCCGTTGCAGGCCTTGTCCAGCCGGTCTTCCAGGGCGTGAACGGCCGCCTGGTATTGGGCGACCTGGTTTGTCAAACCGGAATTCAAATACCGAAAACGCGCCAGCTCCGCCTTTTGGGATGCCAGTTGCAGCGCATTGCTTTGGGCCGCTGCCTGGGTATTCGCCAGGCTGGCTTCCAGCAGGCTGACCTGCTGATTCAGGCCAGCGAGCGAGTTGGTGGCATATTGGAGATCGGAATCCTTCTGGTAAACCAGGCGATTCAAGGTGTTGATCTCGCCCTGTTGCACATTTTCCTGGACCCATTGCTCGGCGCAAAGCCCGCAGAGCGCCAGGGCCAGGCCCATCAGCAGTTTGACATGGAATGATTTCATATTGCTTAAGGAAGATCCGGCGCTGGCTGGACCGCCATGGCCACCCGCCGCACCCCGGCCTGCCGAATGACATCGAGCGCCATGATGACGTCGCCATGCGTCGCATCCGCCGCCCCGGAGAGATACACGGGCAGGTCCGCATTGGAAGCCAGTTTGTTGGTTAATATATCGTTCAAAGCCAGGAGGGAAACCTGCCGTCCATCCACGGAAACCCCCGCGCCGGGAAGGACAGTCACGCGAACCAGCTCCGGTTTGGATTTGGAAGAGGCGCTGGTGGCCGTGGGCAGGCTGGCCTTGACCGCGCGCACCATTTGCATCTGGAGACTGAGCATCATGAAAGACGCCAGCAGGAAAAACATGATGTCAATCAGCGGAATGATTTCAAGCCGGGCGGAACGGGATGGAATGGGCGTTTTGATTTTCATCGTTTATCCGAATCCGGTGTGTCTGAGGCCATGAATGAAATCTCCTGCACCCCTCCGGCACGCACCGCCTGATAGACCCCCACCATTTTTCCATGCAGGGTGTCCCGGTCCCCGCTGATGAAGACGGGCAAATGCGGATTTGCCTTGAACCTGTTGCTGACCGCCAGGGTAAGCTCCGGCAGGCTTATTTCCTTGTGCGCCAACCAGACTGCGCCCTTGGTATCCACGGCCACCTGCATCATGTCAGGCTGAAAATCTCGTCTGGCCTGGGACGCCTCAGGCAGATGAACCTGGATGTTGGCGGTGCGGCTCATCTGCAAACTCACCATCATGAAGGAGGCCAGCAGGAAAAACATGATGTCAATCAGCGGGATGATGACGATGCGCGATTTCCTGGGCCGGACGGGTGAAGTCAGCTTCATGGCACAGTATTGCCGGAAGAAGCCGGACGGGAGGATGCGCCCATCATGACTTCGATGTTGGTGGCGGCTGTTTCCAGGTCAAATTGCAACTGGGTGAGCTTGGCGGAGAAAATATTGAATGGCACAAGCGAGAAAATGGCAATTCCCAAACCGCAGGCCGTGGCAATGAGCGCCTCTCCAATGCCACCGGTGACGGCGGAAACGGAAAGCTCTGCGCTGCCAATGTGCAGAAAGGCGCGCATGAGGCCGGTGACGGTGCCCAGCAAACCCAGCAATGGCGCCAGGGTCACCAACGTGTCCATGACCGTCAAATAACGACCGGCGCGTTTCAATTCAATGCCCGCCGCCAGTTGCAACGCCCCGGGCAGGGACGCATGAACGTGGTTCAATCCCAGGTAAACCATCCGAATGACCGGGTCCGTGGATCCCTCAGCCGCCTTGACGGCGCCGGGAACATCACGCCGCTCCAGCGCGACAAAAACCTGTTCCAACAGGGCGGGATTCCGCCTGCGGCTTTCACGCCACCACCAAAAAGACCGTTCACCCACCACCGCCACCAGGGCGCTGATTAAAATGGGCCACATGACCGGGCCGCCCTGGCTGAAGAATTGAAATATGATGTTTGCAAGCATGATGTTTTTATTTTTTGAGGTTAATTCATTTGTAGTTTGTAAGTAATGCGGGTCTGGAATTTTTGGCCGGACGGCCCGGACGGCAGCCGCCAATGGCGGCGCACATAATCCACCGTGCTGGAATCCAATAACGGATAACCCGAAGATTGCGCCACTTGAACGGACCCCACCGCCCCGGACCCATCCCCCACGATCATCAAAATGACCGTGCCTTGGTCGCCGTCCTCCAGCGCCATGGACGGGTAAGGCGGCATGGGACGATCCCCACCCGCACCCGTGCTGCCCACGGATCCAATCTGTGTGGCGGCCTGGAGAGGCTCGATGACAGGCGCGGCGGCCAGCGTGGAGGGAGAGGCAAGCACACCGATCGTGGGCACTGAAAAGTGCAATTCAGGCAGATCGGGCACAACCACAGGCACAGAGGGCAATGCCTGGGGCAATACATTATCCATTTTCGGAGCCGCGGCAGCCTCAGGCGCCAGGTTGGCGGGCTCTTCAACCACCGGCACGGCCTGGGGCAGGACCGGAACAGGTGGAATGTCTATCCGGCTCCATTGGGAACCCATCAGCCCCACCAACAAAAAGAGCTCGCAAATGGAATTCAGCCAAGCCAGGGACCGATCCGGATCCTTCAAGGCATTGGGGAGGCACAGCCGCACCAGCTCATTGGACACGGATCCCTCTTCCTGGATTGGCTGGGCTGGAATGGGAGTCATGGCGGATGATCAAAAGGAGTAGCTGAGCGAACCAAAAAACCCGATGCGCGCGCCGTAGGCCGCCGCATTCACGCCCACCCCGGTGCCGCTGCGTATCACATAACTGTTATCGGTGAGATTGACCACATCGAGACGGACTTTGATGGTTTGCTTTCCGTAAAGTTTAAAAGCCTGCTCCGCTCCGGCATTCAGGGTATAGTAACCCGGCACCGTGCCCCCGTTTGGAATGGGATCGGTGGGATTCAAAACCCCGCCAATCTGCCCGGCATCCTGGCGAAGCCCGCTGCCATACAAACCATCCAGGTAAATGCGGGTGCCGGTGCGGGCGGTCTCCTTCCACGTATAATCCGCCCCGAATGATCCCGTCCAAGTCTGCGCATGATCCAGATTGATCCAGTGCGAATTGACATAGTTCAGGGTGCCCTGGTCCGGCCAGAGAAACTGCGCCGAGGAGGCGCCCCTGCCCTGATCCACGGAATAGGCAAGGTTGGCATAGGTCGAAAATCCGCCAGCGCTGTAGCTGGTGGTGAATTCCACCCCATATATCCGGCCATCGGAATAGTTGAAGGAGGAGAGGATGAGGGATTGGCCAAACAGCCCGTCGTCCAATTGCTGCTGGGCGTTTTTATAGTAGCCATCCAGGCCCACCTGCAGGCCCGGCAGCACTTCCTGGCTGATGCCGGCATCGTAATAATTGGCCCGCTCACATTTCACCGGATCGGCGGTGGTGATGCCTGCCTGGGCGGTGGTCCCGTTAAATGCCTGAATATCCCCGGCAGGCACCGTTTCCAGGGGTGGTGGTGTGAAATACCGGGCATAGCCAGCGTGCAGCGTGGTTTTGGACGTGGGCTGATAGACAAGGCTGATGCGCGGGCTGAACTGGCTCTCATTGTCCGTGGAGGAGGAATACGCATCGAAACGGCCCCCATAATCCAGCGTGAACTTGGGAAGAAAGGTCCATTCATCCTCCAGATAGGCGCCTGCAAAAAGGGCGTGCGGCATGTTATTTTGCACAATGGTTTCGGGCATCGCCCCGGGGGCCACGTTTCCTGAGGAATCCGTGGCAAAAACCATCGTGGCGGAATCCGCATTCACATACTCCTGCATTCCCAGAAAACCTGCGCGCAGGGTGTGGTTGTCTCCCAGTTCATCACTCGCGTCGGCCTGGAGTCCGCCGGTGTAGAGCGCCCGGCTTTCCTCAGTGGCCACGCCGCCATTGTAATAGAGCGCAGCCAGACTGTTGCCAGGCACATAACGCGCGCCGCTGTAGCGACCAAAGCCCGCCACTTGCAGGTTGAAATCCCCGGCGACCTTCTGGTAGGCCGCCACCCCGTAATAATTTTGTTCGTTTTGACTGGCATTCAGGTCATAGGGGGAGGTGACCCCTCCAAGCGCCCCCATGTTTTGCGGATTCCACGCGTTCCCATCCGCTTGTGGCGTCACCTGCTGGTCAGGGTTCACGGGTATTTGGAAATCAGAATAAGAAGCGCTGCCCATGAGGGTGATCCGGCTCGTGTCGGTCAGTTTCCTGGACGCATACAAAAAGGAGTGATATTGATCAGTCACATCATGCACCGCATCCGCCCCGGGGGTGGGGTTTTCAATCCCCAAATCATTGTGGAGATAACTTCCGTCCATGAAAAAATTCCAGCCGCCCTGCCGCCCGCCGTATTCAAAACTGGGTTCCAGGGTGTCATGGCTGCCACCGTACATTTCCACAGAGCCGCCCTGGTCAAACACACCGGTTTTCGTGTGGATATCCACCACTCCTGCCGTGCGGAAACCGTATTGCGCCGGCAGCGCCCCCGTCAGCAATTGCAGGGACTCCACAAAACGCGGATCCAATTCCAGGCCAAACCCGCTGATCCCCTCCGGCAGCAAAACATCGTTGATGCGGTACTGCAAGTTGGCGTGTTCCCCGCGCACGTGCAAATCTCCGTTCGCCGCAGAATCCTGGGCCACGCCGGGCGAGCGCAAAATGACCTGGTCAAACGGCGCATCGTCCCCTTGCGACTGATCCTCAATCTGCTCCGCAGTGTGGATGTAGGCTGTCACACCCGTGTCCGGCAGCACGACATTGGGCGTGCGCTCGACATTGCCCACGACGGTGACCTGGCCAAGGTCGGTCACGGCATTGGTCCCTTGGGCTGCCCCAGGCGAAACCTCCGGCGGATTGGTGGCCGTGTTCACCGATTGGGCGTGGGCCCTGTCTTTTAAAAGCATGGCCAGCATCAACACGATGGCCCCATGCGCATAACTTTGCCCCGGGCGGGGCCTCGGCGCCTTTTTTTTCATGATTTCTGAATTTCTTCCATCCAACAAACAAAGCCGATAGGGCTATGCCGCCCGGCTTTGCAGACTTGATTAACACACTGGACAAGCGCATGGCATGCGCCATGACAAACCGCAAAACCCCGCTCAAAATGAAGCGGGGCTGA
>DAIDJC010000202.1 GCA_027451565.1 Limisphaerales bacterium
CTGAGCTACTCCGGCGTCTGGTGCCGAAGGCTGGACTCGAACCAGCGACCACGTCGTTATGAGCGATAACCCAATCCTGCGACCCGTCGAAAAATGGAAGACGGACAAAAGGCGAGTTGGGAATCCATCAGTTGCCTGATGGTGCGGGGTTCGAACCCGCTTGTCCCGCAGGGCGGGATTTTTACCTGATAACCCAAACTCAACGGCCCGTCTAAATTAACGCTCCCGATGGGAATCGAACCCACATTTCCCGGTTATATTCCGGGTGTTCTATCGCAGTTGAACTACGGGTTAATCCGACAAACTTCACAAATTTCTTTGTGCAGTTTGCGGACGCGGTCTTGCGCCGAAGACGGCGCAATGACGCGCTTCGGCAAAGGCAGATGGACAAGTGACATGATCGAGCGGAGGCACTCCGTGCTGGGAATCGAACCCAGAGCGTTTGAATTTTCATTCAAGACGCTACGCCCTCCTATTTTGGCAGAGGATAACCGATCAACTTCGGCCCATCGAAATTGGGGTGACCAACCGGATTCGCACCGGCACAAACGCCTTCACGGGGCGTGATGCTGCTGTTACATCATGATCACCATTGAAACTGGAGCCTCTGGTCGGACTTGCACCGACGAATAGCGGTTTACGAAACCGCTCCTGTGGCTGCTGAGGCACAGAGGCGAAATGGTGCTCCCACGTGGACTTGCACCACGAACCTCCGCCTTCGCAGAGCGGCGTGCAGAACTAATTACACCTTGAGAGCAAATTGGTATCCGTGGCCGGACTCGCACCGGCTAGGACCAGCTTGAAGGGCTGGACGCGCGAGCTACTTTGCATTCACGGACGAAACTGGCCCCCGAAGTCGGTATCGCGCCGACGTCTCGGCTTTTTCAGAGCCGCGCTAATCTGCCTCAGCTATTCGGGGAAATGGTCGTCCTGGCAGGTAACGCTCCTGCGTCTTCCGGTTATCAGCCGGGTGCTCTGCTTTTGAGCTACGGGACGTGGCGGAAGGCGTCGGTAATGCTCCGACCTCGGCGATGCCGATCCTGTTTTCGAGACAGGTGCAGCCAGCTTATATCTGCCTGCCTTCCAAAATTGGCTGCCAGAGTTGGACTCGCACCAACACCGCACGGCTTAACAGGCCGGCGTGCTACTTTGACACTACCTGGCAATGGTGCTGCCGGCAGGACTCTCACCTGCATCGTTCCGTTTAGAAGACCGATGCCTGGTATATTCGAGCACGGCAGCAATTTGAAATTGGTCAGCGCGGCAGGATTTGCACCTGCGATCCCTCAGTCCCAAGCCGAGTGCGTTGGCTTCTGCGCTACGCGCTGATACTCCGGGCGGTTTTAAGGAACGCCGGAGTGGAGAAAAGCGATGCCGAAACCCTGGGAATCAGCCTCGCGGCAAGCTCTGAAGTTGGCGGACCCGAAGGGACTTGCACCCTCAGCCTTCCCGCAGACAACGGGCTGCTCCTCTCATTGAGCTACGAGTCCGAAATGGTGGGAAATGCTGGTAACGCTCCAGTCGTCGCTTCCGGATTTATTTTGCGACACCCGATTTACAGTCGGGCAACCGGATCATTTCCCCAATATTTATGGTAGCGGGAGTGGGAGTCACACCCACCTGAAGAAGTTTATGAGGCTTCTCTCTGTGCATTGGTCGAGTTTCCCGCAGTTGAAATTGGTGGAGTCGGCGGGTAACGCTCCCGCATCAGCTTGCTTGCAGGGCAAGTGCATTGCTTGTCTGCCACGACCCCATGAATTATTTGGCACGCCGTCCCGGTGCTGCCCCGAGCAAGCTGAGTTTTGGAGACCCGGCTGCGCAAGCTGGCGCCCGGCGTGTCAAGATTGGTGCGGTTGCCGGGAATCGCACCCGGACGTGCTCCCTGGCAAGGAGCCATTCTGCTGTTAAATCACAACCGCGAAATTAAAAGGGCCGGGAGTTTTGTGCTCCCGGCCCATGCCATTTCAATAAAGAACAAACACCTCTTGGTGGCCTATTCGACCCCAACCCGCGGTTTCACGGCGGCTGTTTCGGTGTTTATGGGCACACCTCCTCCGAAGCCCTCAAATTGTAAATTCGGGAAAAACCATGTCGGCGCATTTTTCGGCAGTCTATGGACAGAATCCACCGGTTGAGAACCTCGGCTCTCTTGCGTCGTTATTAGTTTGTCGCTGACTGACATCATTTAGACGTCGTTCTTTTCTTGTTCACAGATTACCACTCTTTCATTTGGTTACTTTCACACTGCCAGTTATGCAGGGAAATAAAAAACCCTGCTTACCTTCCAGTAAGCAGGGTTAGAAAATCCTATTTCGCTTCTTTACCTGCTTACCGTGAGTCCATCCAAATTGGTTTCCGAGTTTTGCCCGGAAAACGCGATGGATAGGCCAAGGCCATACGCACAACCCCGGCTTAACCAGCTATGACGTGTCGCTTTCGCGACCGACATAATCGGCCAACTCAAGGTTGATATGTTTGTGCAGGTCTTCATCGAACAGTGAGACCACTCTCGCAGAAGATTGGTTACAGTCAATATTTATTTTTCAAAAAATGAGTTTACCTAACAATAATCTGTCAGGTTAAGTTGATGAACCCTCCCTTGCGGGAGGAACTCGAAGAAAAGTTATTCAAGTCGCCGAATAGAATTTCCGGCTGCGCGACACCTTTCCGCATCAGCTACTTATCAGTGGAACAAAGCCGGACACTCCACCCAAATTGTGCATCGCGCCTCGTAGCGGAGATTGGGCCTTCAAGCACGTTTTCGAACAGATATTTGACCATCACATGGCAGCCCTGCCGCAACTTTTCGAGGAAAGCTTCGCAGGTTTGACTGGCGCCCGATTGCCAAGCCCACTCATTCAGGAGAAGTTATCAGCCGTGAACTGCAAAACCGTGAATTGCAAATTCATCTGGCCCCCGAAAAACAGCTTTGGCCCGCCGCTCTTGGAGATGAAACGGCTAAAAGCCTGTCTGAAAATTCGGAAGGACGCTGTTTTCGTGCCCAGCCGGTCTGCCATTGCTGATCCCCGGCCACCAACCCGCGTGAGGGATGCGCCGACGGCTCCGCCTCGTCCAAGGCCAAAATTACCAGTCGCAGCACCCTTCCCCATTTTCAGACAGGCAATAAGCGTTGGCTTGGTCGAATGGCAGACTCAGGCCAGCGCCACCATTCGGCCAGTGCGGGCAGATTCCAAAGCTGCATCCATCACCCGCACTGCGGCATAGCCGGATTCTCCATCTGCCAAGGGAGTGGCTCGGGTTTTAATGGATTCCACGAAAGCCCGCAACTCTGCCAGAAGCGGCTCCTCCGGCGGCGTTTCGATCTGCGTGACCACCCCCTCCACTGCCTTGATTTCCAGCCCGTCTTTTACGTGCGTGTTGGCGTGGGTTTTGATCTTGTATTGGGCCACATTGAAATCGCACACCGCACTAAGCCGGCTTCCGCAAAGAACCACTTCGCGAAATTTGCCCGGCGTGAAATAGTCATTGTCTATCGTCGCCCAGGTTTTGCCGTGGGGTGTTTCATATTCCAGGGAAACCAGCGAGACATCATCCATGCCGCGCTGCATGAAATCGTGATGGATGGCTTGAACGGTCCGTGGCATGGAGTCCAAAAGGTAATTGAAAAGGTCAGCAAAGTGAATTCCATCGGCAAACATCACACCGCTGTCATTGCGCGGGCGCTTGAACCCGCCAAAACGACCCCGGAGGGTGTGGAGAGAGCCAAAATCGCCGCGTTGGATGGCCGCCTTGAGCCATTGTGTGGCGGGATCAAACCGGAGGATATGACCCACCTGCAGAATGCGGCGTTGTTTTGCTGCAAGATCAGCCAGTTGCCGGGACTCTTCAGGCTCCAAAGTCAAAGGTTTCTCCACAAAGACATCCTTTCCAGCGAGGAGAATTTCGCGGCAAAGGGAAAAATGGTTTTGCGCCGGGGTGACCACCACCACGCCATCCACGCGGTTCAAAAAATCCTGATACCGCGTGCCCAACCGTTCTGAAGGCAAGCCCAGTTTGCGGGCAGGTTCGAGTTGGCGTTCCGTCATTTCCGCCACATAAAGTTCAATAGGAAGGTTGTTTAAATTGCGCAGATGGTTCAGTCCCCATCGGCCCAGGCCCAAAAGCAGAATACTGGTCATGCCAAAATGTCGTGAAAAACAGCCGCAGAGGCAAGATCAAGTGGAGTGTCCCGCCCTGGGGCTTTCCACCAACTGGTACCAATTATTCCTTTGGCGGGGTTCATAGCCCAGGTCGCTGATCAAGCGGTGCATGTCTTCCACGGTCATTCGGAAGGTGGTGCCGGCCTGCGAAACCACGTTTTCCTCGATCATGATGCTGCCCAGGTCGTTGGCGCCAAATTTCAAGGCGATCTGCCCGATTTCCAGTCCCTGGGTGACCCATGAACTTTGAACATTGGTAAAATTATCCAGGTAGATGCGCGCCATGGCCTGCGTGCGTAAGTATTCATGCGCACCCACGGTCGGCGCTTTCAGGCGGGTATGTTCCGCTTGAAATGTCCATGCAATAAAAGCCGTGAAATGGCCCTTGCCGTATGACAACGACCGATCCTGCTGCGCCCGCAATCTTTCCAGATGCTCAATCCTGTCGGCCAAAGTTTCCACATGCCCAAACATCATCGTGGCGCTTGAATAAAGGCCCAACCGGTGGGCCGTGTCCATGACCTCGAGCCAGTCATTGCTCATGGCCTTGAGCGGGGAAATTCGCTGACGGACGCGGTCCACCAGAATTTCGCCGCCGCCGCCCGGAATCGAGCCCAAACCCGCCGCATGAAAATCCCCAATGATTTTTTCAAGCGGTTCATTGAAAACCTCACGGAAATGAATGAACTCGCTGGGGCTGAACCCGTGAATGTTAAAATGCGGATACTTTTGTTTTACATGAGAAAGCAGGTCCAGGTACCACTGCTTGGACAGCTTGGGATGATGTCCGCCCTGCATGAGCATCTGGGTGCCTCCCAGGGCGATGGTTTCCTCGATTTTTTCATCCATCTCCCGCAAGCTGATCACGTAGGCATCCGAATCTTTTTCAGTCCGGTAAAAAGCGCAGAATTTGCAATAAACATTGCAGACATTGGTGTAATTGACATTGCGGTCCACAATGTAGGTGACGATGTTGTTGCCGCGCCCGTTGAAATCTGCAGCCTTGGCAATCTGCCTCCGGCGGTCGGCCAGGGCCCCAAGCTCTTCCAATGGCAAGGCATACAGTCGGGTCGCCTCCGCGGCATTGATGCGGTTCCCATCCCAAACTTTTTGCAACAAGGCATCCAATGAAACGTCGTAAATCACGCCCTCAGGTTAAACCAAAACCCGGCTTGAAACAATCCCTCCTTGCCAATCTTTCCCAGCATCTTGAACCCGCGTTTTGCGCAGCGGCGCGCCTTTTAGAAAACCCCAGCCCCCGGCAAAAATTCATCCCTGCAGAACCCACTGGGCAAGAGGTGTTTTCAACAACCAACCGATTGGACAAACCAGCAATTGGAGATTCTAAAAACTGAAGTTGGCCGAGATCATGATTGAGTGGGATTGGATGCCGCTGATGCCCACATTAAAATTGGGGTAGGGGGGGTAGCTGAAATTCGGGCTGGTGGTTCCGAAATATTTGTATCCCACTCCGACCGAAAAGCTGGGATTTAATTGAAAACGCAGCCCTGCAAAAGCCTCCCAGGCAAACACCACGTCGTCAGCCTCACCGCTCACGGTGTTATTGAAAGAATCGGCCATGATGGCGGGATTCAGCACCGAATCGGATCCGCCCACTCCAAAACCCGCGTAGGGGGTCACCCAGGAATTCCTCAGTGGGAGGCTGAAAGTGACATTGGCCATGAACGGGATGTTATAAAACTGGGCGTCGCTGAGAAAATAT
>DAIDJC010000203.1 GCA_027451565.1 Limisphaerales bacterium
CTCCATCCTGGTGCTGGAGGCCACCGGGCCGGACCCGGATGTGACCCAGCATTATTTGCAATACCTGGTGGACGGGTATCTTGCCTATAAAAAGGCGACTCATATTTCCACCTCGCAGGATGTGCTGGATTCCCTGCGGGATGAGCTTTCCTCGCGTGCTGCGGAGTTGCAGGCGGAGGAGGATCGTCTGGCGGATTTCCAACGCAGCAACAACGTGGCGGTGCTGGAGGAGGAGAGCAAGAGCGCTGGGGAATACCTTTCGCAGCTCAACCTGCAATTATCGCAATTCAACTTGGAAGCCCGTTTACTGCGGGATGAGATTGATTCGGAAACGGCCCAAACCGCCGAACGCGCAACGTCCACCAATGGGGTTCATGCGGGTGCCAGCGCAAAGGCGGGCGCCTCCGGCAGCAATGCCATGAGTTTGGCCACGCTGACACTGCCGCCGCCCACGACCAATGCGGTGGAGGCGGAGACGGATGCATCCCTGAATGCCACGCGCGTGCAACTGGCGCAATTGCTGGCCAACCCGGAGGAGACCATTCGTTACGTGGGGCAGGAAAGTTACGACAAGCAGGTGGCCCATTTGCAGGAAACCATTGGAATCCTCGCCGACCAGGACCGCTCGGAGCGAGCGGCCATGTTGACCGACTTGGAAAACCGGATAACGGCCGTTCAGGCAGCCATTCCGCCGCTTGAGGCAAAGGTGAGGGAAGACAATGACAGGCTTGTCAGAAATGAAACCCTCAAGCTCAATGTGGCCCGTGAGCAGGGCTATTACGATCATTTATTGGGAACCCTGCAGAGTGTGGATTTGAGCAAAAATGTGCAGCAGGAGGGTATCTCCGTGCTTCAACCCGCCACCGCACCCCAGCCCGAAAGGCGGCATCTTCCCATCCGAATTGCCTTGGCTGTCATTTTCGGCCTGTTCATGGGTTTGGGCATTGTTTACATCTGGTATATGCTGGATGACCGTTTTGTGTCGTTTCACGATATCACGGACCAGTTTGGCGAGACGCTTTTGGGGTTGGTGCCCCAAATCAAGGTTCCAAGGCGGCAGCCAGCACAAGCCTTGCTGGCAGAGGTGGATCCCCGGGTGGCTTACTTGGAATCCTACCGGCATCTGCGTTCAGCGCTGCTGTTGTCCGGGACGGAATCCAGGTCCCAAATCCTGCTTGTCACCAGCTCCACTTCCGGGGAGGGGCGAACCACGGTGGCGGCAAACCTGGCCCGGTTGCTCGCTCGCAGCGGTTTGCGCGTGGCCTTGGTGGATGCGGATGACCAGGGCGGCGGGCTTCAACAGTTGATGGGGCAAAAAAACCAGCCCGGAGTTTTGGATTACCTGAGGGGAAGCAATGGAATGGACCAGGTAATTTATCCCACGGGTTGCGACGGGTTGTTTTTTATGCCAGCCGGCACTCACAATGCCCAGTCTGAAGGGTTGTTTCTGCGACCAAAACTGGCCGAACTCTTATCCCTATTGCGCCAAAATTATGATTTTGTGATTTTAGATGGTCCACCAGTTCTAGCCAGTGATGATGCTGCCATGCTGGTGCCCCATGCAGACACGGTGGTATTGATCACCCGCCCGTTTTTCACCCGGTCCAGGCATGTGCGCCAGGCCTTGGACATGCTTTACCAACGCAAGGCCCGCAACGTGAACATTATCATGAACCGGGCAAGGCCTGATGATCTGGCCGGGCATCAGGACATGCGGGGTTTTACCCCAAGAAAAGCACTGGCAAAAGTTTCTTAGTTCGATTGTAAGTCCTTGTTTAAATGGCGCTCCCGCCTTGTACGGCAGGGTGTTGGAAAAATTTTGGAGGAAATGCTGAATGGCAGGCGCCAGAGTGGTTTGAAAAATGCTGCCCATCGCTTGAACAATGAAGAATTGTCGTTTCATCAAGTTCTTGAATCGTTTGTTTTGGCTGGCCGGGATTTGCTGGGTCGGGGAGCCGGGTATTGCAGCCCCTCCTCACTATGTTTTTGCCCATTACATGGTGTGCAACCCCACTTACGGCGCCAGTGTGCAGGGGTTTGAGCATGACATACAGGATGCCCAAGCCGCTGGCATTGACGGATTTGTGCTGAATTTGGGGGCTTACGATGATCCCACCCAGATTTATTATAACAAAAATGTGGCTTATATCTATTCTGCCGCACAGGCGCTCGGCACGGGGTTCAAGCTCTTCTTCTCGATTGAAATCACCAATGCCCCCGACATTGTCCAATTGATCGCCAATTATGCGCCCTACACCAACACCTTTTTGTTGGGGACCAATGTGGTGGTTTCAACCTTTGGCCAGAACGGGGTGGATTGGCAGAACGGCGTCCTGACGCCTCTCAAACAGCGGGGCGTAGGCGTGTTTTTCATACCCTTTTTTTGGCCAACGCCGGCATCTGAAATGCCTAGCTATTCTCAGGGATTTGATCTTTTGCAAACGTACACCAATCTTTTGGATGGGCTTTTTTTGTTCGGAGCAGCCGGAGTGCCTTATCAAGTGGCGGATAGTGATTCAAATTACACCTCAGTCGTCCATAGTGAAGGTAAAATCTTTATGGCTGGAACCTCCCCACACTATTGGGGGTGTCTTCAATATTCAATCGGAAGACGCTATTTTGAAACGGATGGAGGTGAAGGAATGGACCTGGAATGGCGCTCCATCATAGCCAACCAGCCGGACTGGGTGGAAATTGTCACTTGGAATGACTACATCGAGAGCACGTATGTTTCCCCGGTAAACGATCCCGGGCAGTATGAGCCGCAGTTCAGCACGCCCCATCGCTATTCCCATGCCGGGTATCTGGAACTGATGAAACGGTATATTGCCTGGTATAAAACCGGGGTCGAGCCGCCCATAAACCAGGACGCCCTGTTTTATTTTTACCGGACACACTCCACAAACCTCGTGGCGTCTTCATCCACCGATGTGCCGGTGACCAGCTTCCATGGCGATGTGGCGGATGTGATTTATAACACACTTTTGTTGAAAGCTCCGGCAGATTTGACGGTGATGACGGGCACAAATAAATTTAACTATTCCTTGGGAGCCGGGCTGCAACAAATCAGGACTCCCTTTTCGCCTGGTCCGCAAGTCTTCACTTTGCATCGCAACGGAGCGCAGGTTTTATCCGTGCAGGGACCATCCATCCTTTCCAGCATCACCAATTACGATTATTTTCCTGCCAGCGGTTATTTTTATGGTTTGATGCCGCCCAGCAACCTCAAGGCGCAGCCCTGATTTTGGACTCTCAAGTAGATTGGGGCGGATTGGCCTTTTATATTTCGTTTTCCAGTTTCAAAAAGAAGTGTTGAAAATGCGTGAAAAAAAGATGAAAACAGGCCATTCTTTACGCCATGCGTAAAACGTGGATTTGCAGCCAAATCGGATGGCGGGAGCATTATGCCATACCCAATGCATTGCACAAGGCAGGCTGCCTGAAGGCTTTCGTGACGGATTGGTACGCGCCTGAAAATCCATTCTTGAAAAAGTTGGTGGCCATGCAAAGTCGTGCGGCGCTCGCAGCCCGCTCTGAAAAACTCCCCTCTGAATTGGTGCATTCCTTTCCACTTCGGAGCCTTCTTTGGAAACGTCAAATCAAGGCGAACATGGCGAAAAAAATGACCTATGAGGCATTTGAACAAACCAACCGATTATTTGCGGTGGCTGCAGGCCGATTGAAGTTACCCGGCCATGATCTTTTTTTTGGCTATTCGTACGCCAGTTTGGAAACGATGGAAGTGGAGAAAAAACGTGGAGTCCGCACCATCGTGGACCAGATAGACCCCGGCGAATGGGAGGTTCAACTGGTAAACGAGGAAATGGCGCGGTATCCAAAATGGGCGGGTGAGCCTGCCCCGGCACCCAAGGGTTACTTCGAGAAAAACCGGAGAGAATGGGATTGTGCAGACAAGGTGGTGGTCAATTCCTCGTTCTGCCGGAAAGCCCTGGTCAACCAAGGGGTTCCTGAAGAAAAGATTTTTGTGATGCCCCTTTGTTATGAAGGAGATCCAGCCGCACATGGACTCAACAAGCCGGCAAGGAAGGATTCAGGCCCACTGCGCNTGTTATTCCTGGGGCAGGTCATCCTCCGAAAAGGCATCCATTACCTCCTCAAGGCCTTCTCGCTTTTGGATCCGGATAAAGTGAGCCTGGATATAGTGGGGACTATGGGATTACTGCCTGGAGCATGGGGAACATTGCCACCTCATGTGCGATACCACGGGCGAGCCACTCGGGATGCGATTGCCGGATGGTACCGTCAGGCTGATGTCTTTATTTTGCCCACTTTGTCAGACGGATTTGCCATAACACAATTAATGGCAATGAGTTATGGTTTGCCTGTGGTGGCCACCCCCTGTTGTGGGGATGTGGTGACGGACGGCGCGGATGGTTTTTTGATTCCCCCCCGGGATACCGAAGCCATTGCTGGCGCCATTCAAAAATACGCGGCAAACCGGGAATTGCTGGCCAGTCACAGTCGGGCGGCATTGGAGAAATCCAGGCAGTTTACCGAGGCCGCTCTGCTGGCGAATTTGGAACGGCTTGAAGCCGAGATATTTGATGCCTGACCCACACCTATTCAAGTCCTGAGTTTAAAGTCTTTTTTCGAGATTGATTGGCAGTCCATGGCAGTGATCTCCTGCTCAAGGCCAAAGTTTAAAGACCAAAGTTTAGTAAGGGACCGAAGGGGTATAGGTTAAGCACCCCACGAGGGATATCACAAATTGTTTTGCAGGCCGGACAAGATCACGGCAAAGATGAGAACGTTTGAGCGGCAAAAACTTCTGGCAGGACAAGGTGGGAACTTTTTCTTCACTAGCCTGGCGTGAATAATGAAGGAAATGGCACAATGATCTCGCCTTCCGCGACCAGGAGGCGCAGAGTATTGGTAAATCCATTGGATATGGAATTTTGCCTGACCGGGACACGATGAGGAGCCATCTTTTGAAAAAACATGGATGGCCTTTTGCAAACCTTGAGAATTTAAAAAATGATTGATGTAGCGCTCATGGGCCAGGTGTTGGTGTGGCTGATTGCAATTGGAATTTTCATGTGGAGCAGGCAGGCCAGCGTTTTCCATCCCGCCATGGTTTACCTGGCTTTTCATGGCCTGGTCTTTGTGCTCCGCCCCATTCTGGTTTATTACTTTGGCTTTAATTCAATGTGGGAATACATGGGGTTCAAACCGTCGGAGGAGGTTTTTATTCGCACGCTGGCTGTCAGTTCACTGGCCATGATTTGCCTGGTAGGCGCATGCCTGATGATGGGCCGGGTTAAAACCCAGTTCACCCAACTGGAGCCCCCCTCTTTCACACTGCCCCAAAAGCGCGCGCTGCTGGCGACCACGCTCCTGCTGATCCCATTGATGGCCTATTCCATTTACGCCACCCGCAACGGGTTGGAAGGCGACCGGGTGAATGGCATTTACATCATGACCAATTCCACGGGCTACATTAATGAAGCCCAGGATTTCATCATGCCGCTCCTGGTCATCTGGATGTTGGTGACACGGTTTCACTGGCTCAATATTTTTCCAGCATTGCTCTATGTGGCCTACCGAAGCTGGTTTGGGTGGTCGCGCTGGACCATCCTGCTGTTTTTCCTTCTGGTGGTGATGGCCTATTGCTGGCGCAACCGCCGCAAATGGCTGCCGCTATGGTCCATTCTGGCGGCGATCCCGATTATTCTGCTTTTTAATGTGATTGGACACAACCGCGACCTGGTGAAATCATGGATCACCGGCGAGGACGCACAAGTGACTCATTTTCAAGCAGGAATGACCCTTAAGGATAAGCTAAAGGTTCAATTTGATGGGCCGGATTTTGCGAACTTTGATTTTTTATCCTATATCA
>DAIDJC010000204.1:0-2006 GCA_027451565.1 Limisphaerales bacterium
CTTTCGCAGATCATTGAGCACGAGGAAAATGCCCGGCAGGTGTTGCTGGAGAAGAAGCCCAAGGTGGTTTTCAACCACATAGGCCGCGCCTACGGGATTCTGGCCAATGCCCATAGCATTTCATCCAAGGAAACCATGAACCTGCTTTCCCTGATGCGACTTGGGGTGGACATGGGGCTGTTTCCCGGGACTGAACGTTCCCTGATGGACGAATTATTTCTCATTACGCAGCCGGCCCATCTACAGAAGCAACTTTCGGACAAGCTCAGCGCCGAGGAGCGGGACCTCCTGCGGGCGGACATGGTGCGCGACCGGTTGCGGAATGTCAGCCGCCCCATCGTGCCAGCCAAGCCGCCTTCTGCAAGCGCTGAAGAGTCGAAATAACGGAGTTTGGAAGACTCATCCGGTCCGCAGGGGCCGGATGGTGGATCGCGCATGATTAATCCCAGTGGGATTTGTCCTTTGTCCTTTACCCGTGGGATTTCCCCCTGCAATGAGGCTTTTTAAATGGTTGCCAAAGCAAGGGGTTTGCCTGGGTTTGCATTTTGCGGACTTAACTTTCAAGTCACGTTTGGCTTTGGCCCAGGGCAGGGGAGACCTGAAACGGGGGCAAATGGGAAGATAAGGGGAAGGTTTTTTGGGAGTTTCGGGTTTTGGCATGAAAAACGCGTCATTTGTGCGTGTGGCAGTGGACAAAACCCGTAAATCATAGCATTATAAAATATATGAGCGACGAATCCATGAGCAATTTCACGCCGCGGGCCCAGCAGGTTCTGGCTCTCGCGCGGAAGGAAGCCGACCGGTTCAACCACAATTTCCTTGGGACGGAGCATTTATTGCTCGGTTTGATCAAATTGGGCCAGGGCGTGGCCGTGAATGTTCTCCAGAAAATGGGCATGGATTTGGAAACCGTGCGGATGGAAGTGGAAAAGCAGGTGGGCACCGGTCCTGACCAAAAGATGATTGGGAGCATTCCCTATACTCCGCGGGTGAAGAAGGTCCTGGCCCTGGCCTCCAAGGAAGCCAAGAACCTGAACCACACCTATGTGGGGACGGAGCACATTTTGTTGGGATTACTACGCGAGGGTGATGGCGTGGCAGCGCGGGTTTTGCGCAACCTGGACGTGGACATTGAGCAAACACGGCAGGAAATACTCAAGGAACTGGATCCGAACCTGACCAGTGAGGAAACGGGCACACCTGCGGATCCCGAGGACAAGAAGCAGCCTGCCGGCTCTGAAAAGAAAGGGGAGGTTAAAACACCCGCCCTGAAGGCATTTGGCCGCGACCTGACCGAAATTGCCCGCAGGGGCGATATGGACCCAGTCATTGGCCGGAAAAATGAAATCGAGCGGGTGATCCAGATTCTATGCCGCCGCACCAAAAACAACCCCGTCCTGCTGGGCGAGGCTGGCGTGGGCAAAACGGCAATCGTGGAGGGACTGGCCCAGGAAATTGCCGTGGGCAACGTGCCGGAAATTCTCATCAACAAAAGGGTGGTCACCCTGGACCTGGCCCTGATGGTGGCGGGCACAAAGTACCGCGGGCAGTTCGAGGAGCGCATCAAGGCCGTGATGGATGAAATCCGCCGGGCCAAGAACGTGATACTTTTCATTGATGAACTCCACACCATTGTGGGGGCCGGTTCCGCTGAGGGCACCATGGATGCCAGCAATATCATCAAGCCCGCGCTTTCCCGGGGCGAGTTGCAGTGCGTGGGCGCCACCACCCTGAATGAATACCGCAAGTACATTGAGAAAGACGCCGCCCTGGAGCGCCGCTTCCAATCGGTCAAGGTGGAGGCACCATCCATAGAGGATGCCGTGGAAATCCTCAAAGGATTGCGCCACAAATACGAGGAGCATCACAAGGCTGAATTCACCGATAAAGCCGTGGAAGGCGCTGTCAAGCTGTCGGATCGTTACATCACCGACCGGTTTTTGCCGGACAAAGCGATAGATGTGCTGGACGAGGCGGGCAGCCGCGCGCGCATCAGCACCATGACG
>DAIDJC010000204.1:2016-5786 GCA_027451565.1 Limisphaerales bacterium
CCCGAGGTGAAGGTGCTGGAGGCCGACATCGAGGACATCAAGGGCAAAAAGGAAAAAGCCATTAAAAACCAGGATTTTGAGGGTGCCGCGCAGATGCGGGACAAGGAAAAGCAGGCCAAGGAAAAACTGGAAAACGTCCTGAAAGACTGGCGCACGCGCCGTGAGGAGAAGCGCATTGTGGTGGATGAGGAAGACATCCTGCATGTTGTGTCCAAATGGACGGGCGTGCCCTTGCAGAGGATGGGCCAGGACGAAATGGCCCGCCTGCTGAGCGTGGAAGGCGCCATGGAAAAGGTGGTAGTGGGCCAGCACGAGGCTGTCTCAGCCATTTGCAAAGCCCTGCGCAGGTCCCGGGCAGACCTGAAGGACCCCAAAAGGCCCATCGGCTGTTTCCTTTTGCTGGGGCCCACCGGCGTGGGCAAAACCCTTCTGGCCAAGACAATGGCGGAGCAAATGTTTGGCGACACCAAGTCGCTGATCCATCTGGACATGAGCGAATATGGCGAGCGCCACAACGTTTCGCGGCTCTTTGGGGCGCCCCCAGGCTATGTGGGATTTGAAGAAGGAGGCCAGCTCACTGAAAAGGTCCGCCGCAATCCCTATTCGGTGGTGCTTTTTGATGAAGTGGAAAAAGCGCATCCGGAAATCTGGAATGCCCTGCTTCAAATCCTTGAGGAAGGCAAGCTTACAGACGGGCAGGGGAGAGTTGTGAGTTTCCGCAACACCATCATTCTCATGACCTCCAACGTGGGGTCAGACACCATTCGCCGTCAGTCCACGCTGGGTTTCTCACCCATCACCGATGAGGCGAGTTATGAGAAGGCCCGGGAACGCGTCCTGGAGGAAGCTAAAAAGACCTTCCGTCCGGAGTTCCTCAACCGGCTGGATGATTTGATTGTGTTCCGTTCCTTCACCAAGCCGGACCTGATCCAGATTTTGAATTTGGAGGTGGAGAAAGTGGTGGAACGATTGCGCCTGAAGAATATCCAACTGGTCCTGGACGAGGCAGCCCGGGAATTCCTGGTGGAAAAAGGCTATGATCCCCAATATGGGGCGCGGCCGATGCGCCGGGCGGTGGAGAGATTCCTTGAGGATCATTTGGCCGAGGATATCTTGCGCGGCACCCTGCACCCGGGTGATCCCATTCAGGTGACCAGCGACAAGGAGAAACTGGTGTTTGCGCAGAAAACCGGAACCGAGAAGGCCATTTCCGGCTGATCATGGGCTTTCAGCCTTGGGGTTTTTATCCAAAGCCGCGTTGAAAAACGCGGCTTTTTGTTTGGCACTGGCGGTCGGTTCCAATTAATCTTTGGCCACATGAAAGGCATTATCCTGGCGGGCGGAGCTGGGTCGCGGCTTTACCCGTTGACGTTGGTTGCCAGCAAGCAACTTCAACCAGTTTATGACAAGCCGATGGTGTACTATCCCCTGACGACATTGATTGAGGGAGGCATCCGGGAACTTTGTCTGATCTCCACGCCTCAGGACCTGCCGCGCTTTGAGCAATTGCTGGGGAATGGATCGCGCTTTGGCCTGAGCATTGAGTACAGGGAACAGGCGCGGCCTGAAGGGATAGCGCAGGCATTTTTGATTGCTGAGAGCTTCATTGGACGCAATCCGGTGACACTGATCCTGGGCGACAATATTTTTTATGGCGGGGACACCTTCCATCGCGCCTTTTCCGAATTCAAGGCCGGGGCCACCATATTTGGGTACCATGTGCATGACCCTGAACGGTATGGGGTGGTGGAGTTTGATGGAGCCGGGCGGGCGGTGTCCATTGAGGAAAAGCCCAAGTTGCCCAAGAGCAATTATGCGGTGCCAGGCCTGTACATTTACGATAACGATGTGGTGCCCATCACCAAGGCATTGAAGCCCTCCGCGCGCGGCGAGTTGGAAATCACGGCAGTAAACGTGGAGTATTTGCGGCGAGGAAGCCTGCGGGTGCAGCGCTTGAACCGTGGCTTTGCCTGGCTGGATGCGGGCACCAGCAGCAGCCTCCATGATGCCAGCGCCTATGTGCAAACCATTGAAAAACGCGCCGGAATCAAGATTGGGTGCCCGGAGGAGGCCGCGTTCCGCCAGCATTTTGTGTCCTTGGACCAGTTGGAATCCATCATTGCTGCCATGCCGAAATGCGAATACCGGTCCTATTTGGAAACCGAGGTGGTGGCAGAGGCCCGCAGACTGAACTGATAATATGATATTGATTTTGGGAGCAACCGGTTACATGGGCGAGGCGTTCGTGCAGGAACTCAAGCGCCGCAAATGCGCCTTTGTGCCATTGTCGAGGCGCGATGTGGATTACACCCGCTTCAACCTTTTTCGGGACCACTTGCGGGCGTCCAAGCCCGACTTTGTGATCAATGTGGCCGGATACACGGGCAAACCGAATGTGGACGCCTGTGAATTGGACAAGGCCGGAACACTGGCGGGAAACACGCTCCTGCCTCAAACCATTGCCCAGGCCTGCGAGGTGGAAAAAATTCCGTGGGGCCACGTCTCGAGTGGCTGCATCTACTCCGGGGCCAAAATTAATGAGGGCGGTGTGATTCGCGTTGAGAAAGACCTGACCCAGCCCGCCCTGCGGCTCCTGGTGGAGCGGCAACCTTCCGCCATCCATGGATTCACCGAGAAGGACACCCCCAACTTCTCCTTTCGCGACCAGCCATGCAGTTTCTACAGCGGATCAAAGGCCCTGGGTGAGGAAGCCATTGCACACCTCGGACGGGGTTACATCTGGCGCCTGCGGATTCCCTTTGATGAAATGGATAATCCCCGCAATTACCTCAGCAAGGTGCAGCGCTACGCCAAGGTTTATGACAATGTGAACTCCATTTCGCACCGCGCTGATTTTGTGAAGGCATGCCTGGATTTGTGGGAAACCCGCGCCCCTCACGGCATCTATAATGTCACGAACCCCGGATTTGTCACCACGCGGCAGGTCGTTGAACTGATGGAAAAGAAACTCCAACTCAAGCGCCGTTTTGAATTCTGGGCTAATGACGAGGAATTTTACCGGGTGGCCGCCCGCACTCCGCGCTCCAATTGCGTGATGGACACCTCCAAGCTCCTTTCATGCGGGGTTAAAATCCGCCCGGTGTTGGAGGCCCTGGACGAATCCCTCTCCAATTGGAAACCGGAAACCGCTCCCGGACGCTGATTTTCAAATATGAACCTTCTTATCACCGGCGGAGCCGGGTTTATCGGCTCCAATTTGATCCATCACGTCATTGACGACCCCCGTGTAGTGCGCCTGGTGAACCTGGATTGCCTCACCTACGCCGGGCTCCCGGCCAACTTGGCGCCGGTGTCCAGAAACCCCAAATATATTTTTGAAAAAGTGGATTTGCGGGACAAGGCTGCCACAATGGACGTGGTGAAAAAACATGGCATCACCCATGTGATGCACCTCGCGGCGGAATCCCATGTGGACAGGTCCATCAGCGGTCCGGGTGATTTTATATCAACCAATATCACCGGAACCTTTCACCTTTTGGAAGCCTGCCGGGGATCATGGAATGGCCAGATGGAAGGCAAAAAGTTCCATCATGTTTCGACCGATGAAGTGTACGGGTCGCTGGGAGCCACGGGGCTTTTCACGGAAACCACGCCCTACGCCCCCAATTCACCCTATTCCGCCAGCAAGGCGGCCAGTGACATGCTGGTGCGCGCGTACCATCACACTTATGGACTTCCCACGGTCATCACCAATTGCTCGAACAACTATGGGCCATACCAGTTTCCAGAGAAGTTGATTCCCGTGGTGA
>DAIDJC010000205.1 GCA_027451565.1 Limisphaerales bacterium
AGGATTTTACCGTGGATGCCCTGGAGGCATTGATGAATCATCCCTGGCCCGGAAATGTACGGGAGCTGCGAACGGCAATCGAACATTCGGTGGTTTTGGCCCGGGGCGACCGCATTTCCCTGCGCGATCTTCCCGCAGCGGTCCGGGGTGGAACGCCAGCCCCCACGCCAATGGCAGCTCCGGGCAGGGATTTGACGGTAAAAGATGCAGAAAAACAACTCATCGTGCGCGCCTTGCGAGAAACATCAGGAAACCGCACCCGCGCCGCGCAAAAAATTGGAATGAGCCGCAGGACGTTCCACCGCAAACTCCACGATTATCATCTCGAAGGTTTTTAATAATCACCCATGTCTCACAGTATTCGTCTTCATAGTTGGATTCTTGCCCTGGAAAGCAACCGGGGACGCCGCATTTTATGGGTCCTTGCCGGGAGCCTGGCTTTGGCGGCCTTGATGGTCTGGTTTGACCTGAGCTGCTACCGTGGCTTGTCGGCGCCGGATGCCATGGAAATGGCCCAGGTGGCCCGCAACCTGGCCACGGGTCACGGCTTTAGAACCCAGTCCATTACCCCCTTTCGAGAATATCTTGCCGACAGGCATTCACCGGGCGACACCACAAGCAGTCTTCTGTTAAGCCAGCCCGGCGGCTATTACCCTGACTTGGTCCAACCCCCGTTATACCCATGTATCCTGGCCGGAGCGCTGAAACTGACCAAGCCGGATTATTCCATCAATAACGGGAAACGATTCTGGTCGGCCAACGGTCATTTCAAACGTTACAAGCCTGAATTTTTCATTGCGATTCTCAACCAGTTGCTGCTGTTTGTTGCGGCTGGGCTGACATTTCTGCTGGCCAGGATATGGTTTGACAACACAGTGGCATGGCTTTCCTTGCTGGTGATGTTGGGAAACCGCACGCTCTGGCAGTTCACGATTTCAGGTTTGCCCGCGCTTTTTTTATTAGTCCAGATTTTGGGTCTGGCCCATGTCTTGACCCGGCTGCAAGCCGCTGTGGAACCCTCATCCGCCTCCTCTCATAACACCAAAGTCTGGGCGTTCGCTGCGGGTGTTTTGGCAGGGATGGGGCTGCTCACCCAATACGCCTGCGGATGGATCATCCTGCCGGTGTTGTTTTTTGTGCTTTTCCATGGCGGGGTGGCTCGAAAAACCCTTGTGGCGTTTACCCTGCTGGGATTCTTTCTCCTCGCATCACCCTGGCTGGCTCGCAACTGGCTCCTGACAGGCATGCCTTTCGGGCACGCCACATTTGCCATCCTGGAGGGCACGGATCTCTTTCATGGCCGAACCATGGATGAGTCCTATGCCCCAGCCATGGCCGGTGCTCTTCTTCATGGCGGCTGGGTTTCCATGATCACCCACAAGCTTGCCCACAACCTGTTGGATTTGTTGCAAAATTCAGTTCCGCACCTGGGCGGCTGGTGCGGAGTCCTGTTTTTTTGCGGGCTCTTTTTGGGATATCAAAACCAGGGGCCCAGGCGGCTCCGCCATTTCACCCTGGCTTGCCTGGGCGTTTTCATGGTGGCTCAGGCGCTGGGCCGCACCTGGCTTTCAACCGTTTCACCGGAATTCAATTCCGAAAACCTGCTCGTGATCCTTACGCCCCTCATCATTATTTACGCCATGGCATTTTTCATGACGCTCCTGGAATCCATCCAGTTTCCTGCACCCATGGCGCGTGCGGGTTTCATGGCGGTGGTGGTCCTCTTCCTGAACCTGCCTTTTCTGGCAGATTTTGTGCCCCCTGCTCCCTCCACCGTGGTTTACCCGCCTTATTATCCACCGGAAATCTCCCAGGTTTGCCAATGGATGAAGCCGGATGAACTCATGATGAGTGATGTGCCGTGGGCAGTGGCCTGGTATGGGCGCCATGCCTGCATTGGTCTCACCGAAGGCTCCGGGGAGGACTTTGCGGAGGTGAACCGAAAATTTCAGCCGGTCAGGGGACTTTATCTCACTCCCATGACGCTGGATGATAAATTTTTCACAGACGTCATCCGGTCGGATCGCGATGGTTGGAACCGGCTGATTCTGGGCTTTATCATCCAAGACGCAGTGGAGCAGGCTGGAAATGGGCCAAGCGTGTCCAGGACGGACGGGAATAAAACTCCGGGCCGGGTTGATTACCTGGGAGATTTTCCCTTGCGCACTGCGAAATCGCTGGACGGGGGATTATTCCTGACGGATAGACCGCGATGGGAATAGGTTTTTACCGGCTTCAGGCATCCGGCTGGATCACATGGTGTGGGGTCACGCTGGATTGAACTGGCTTACTGTGTGGCCATTCCAACCTTTTGAATATCCAGTTCCTGAAGCACGTCCAGAACTGAAACCATGTGTTGGTAATCCACCTGATCATCGCCTTTCACCACCACGCCCATTTCAGGATCAGCCTCCTTGTCGCGGGCCAGGTCTGTTTTAAGCTGGGAAACGGAGACGGTCTTTGAATCTAGAAAAACCACACCTTGGGCATTCAGGACAATATGGTGAATGGAAGGTTGGTGGGGTTTGGCGGGAGGCGCCTTGCCTGAGGGGAGGTTTAACTCCAGGTTATTCATCAACTGCGGAGTGGTGATGATGAAAATCACCAGCAAAACAAACACCAGGTCCAAGAGTGGAGTGATATTCAATTCTGCCATGGTGCCATGACGGCGCGAAGAGGTTTTTTTCATTGGAGGGCAGGCTCAGATTCTTCCTCGGTATCAAACCGGATGGTGACCAGGGGCGGAAAATTAGTGGGAGGCGGACGGTCAATGGATTTAACCTTGTCAAAGACCTGGCGCACGGACTGGTCCCAAACCTGGTTGCCGGAACCTTTTTCCCAGGAAATTCCAAAGAGGTTGCCCTGACGATCCACATGCACCTGAACCTCGGCCACGTAGGAGGCATCATCCATGTCCTCGGGACGATTCCATTGGTCCCGCAGCACATATTCCATGTAGCCCTTGTAAAGTTGAACAGGGTCGCTTTCAGAATTGACCTGTTTGCCGCCGCCGAATTCGAAGGAGGGCAGTTCAGCCGGAGGCGGAGCCACCACTGGAGGGGCAGCCGATGGCGGTGGCGGGACTGACTTGGGAGCCTCCATTTTTGGGGCCTCAACCACCTTGGGCGGTTCCACCTTGGGTGGTGGTGGTGTCTTTGGCGGTTCCTTGGGCTTGACCGGCGGCTTTTCCTTGACCATTTGAACCGAAATTTTTTGGAGTTTTTTGCCCAAATAACCCTCCCGGGCGGCAAAATAAATCATCGCCGCCACCAGCAAGGCGTGGAAGATGAAAGAAATAGTCAGGTTGACCTTGGACGAATTTCTTTTTGCCTTGGGTTGGGACTGGGGGATCATTTGGCCACCTCCGTGGCAAGGTCCACTTTTACAATATTGGCCTGCTGGCACAGGTCCAGAACGGCCCGGATGTCCTTGTAATGCGTCTTGGCGTCCCCGCGCACAATTACATTCAAATCCGGATCATCTTCACGAAGGCTGAGCAGATCCTGAAGCAGCTCATCCAGTCGAATCTGTTTGGTGTTCAGGAAAAGATGCCCTTGTGAATCCAGGGAAATATAATTGGCCTTGCGCGGCGGATCCTTTTCATGCTTGGACGCGGTTGGCAATTTTAGATTCGTGTCCTTTACGGGCGGAATCGTGGTAATGATGAAAATCACCAGCAACACAAACGCCAAATCCAGCAGCGGGGTGATGTTCAGTTCCGTCAGTGATTCATGAGCGGAGTGCGAACACTTTTTCATGGGTTCGGTCGTTTCAGTGCATCCGCAATACGGTCCTCGATATCGCGATTATCCACGTAAGCATGCTCAATCTGGTTGGCATAGCGGCTGGCGAAACCGTCCAATTCCTGGGTGATATGACGGATGGTGGTGACCATGAAATTGTAGCCAAACATGGCTGGAATGGCGACCAGAAGGCCCGTGACAGTGGCCACCAAGGCCGCTGCCACACCGGGAGCCATGGCCGTCAAACTGGCCTGCTGCGCCACCGCGATCCCCGCAAAAGTGGACATCACGCCCCAGACCGTCCCAAGCAAGCCGATGAACGGTCCGCCTGCCACTGCTGTGGAAAGAACAATCATGCCCTTTTCCAACCCCATGGCCTCTGCCGCGGCAGCCTCTTCCATGACCACCTTGACCGCTGCAAACGAGGCGCCGCTGATCTTGGTTTGTCTGGCCAGCGCCAGATGATCGGTGTTGCCCTCGCCCTGACTCGTGACCGCAAAGGTTTTGACCGTGACCGGGTTGTTTTTCAAATGATACGCCACTTCCTCCGCAGCACGCTGGTAAACATGAAATGCCGGGGCGCCTTCAAATATTTCCCCTTTTCGATGAATGTCCAGGGGGTCGCGTGTGGAGCTGTAGGCCTCAAAAAAGCGCCGGGCGGCCCGCCTCGCTATGACCAGTTGCCTCACTTTGGAAATAATGATGGTCCAACTGAACATCGAGAGCAGAAGCAGCACGGCGATGGTTGTTTTTCCCTCGGGCGTGGCTTTTTCTATGGCAAATTGCAGCGCGCCGTCGGCCAGCATGGGATGGAGTAATCCTGTAATAATCATATCTTTGCTTTCTAAACGAATAAATGGTGTTTTGATTCCATCATCCCGCCGGAAGATGGATTCCAATTGTCTTACTTTTTCTGTCGTCGGCGGTGGCTGCGCGGCTGGGTTTCCTGGGCCAGCCTTTTGCGCCCGGCGGATGCGGGCAGCGGATTTAAACACGGGGCCGCTTCATCAAGATGGAATGACTTGTCCAGGCGCGAAACATCCGCGTCGGAAGCCCGCAACGAGGATGGCGCCTCAAGCGGCGTCGAGAATCCCGCCATTTGAATCCGCAAGGCAGACTGGTAGGCATGCAGGGAAACTCCAAATTCCTTTCGGAAAAGACCCCGCAAATGCCGCTCACTGCAATTGATCCGGGCCGCTAGTTCCGGCGCCGCAGAAAAGCAAAATTCCATGCGCGTCATCCGGCTCAGCAGTTGCCAGAACCGGTGCCTGAGTTTGTGTCCGTCCCCGGGTGATGAATTGCCTTCGCCGGTGAAATCCGCCGTAGCAGCCGCCCATAATTGCAACAGGGCGCATCTCAAAGGCAATTGCTCCGTGTGCAAAAGCCCTGATATGCGTGTGAATTTCTGGCCGATTGGATCAGACGCGTAAAAAAAACGGACGGGAACCCAGGGTTTCCGGCGGGCAACTTCAATTCGATGCCATTCAACAACCGTAAGAAGTCCTTCCAGGTCATGTGGCTGGACTGTAAAATATTGAAGTTTGAAGGTTTCCAACTGACTTGCCCGCAACAAACCCTTCACGTCATCTGCCACTACCAGGACGTCACCCTTGCTCAAAAGCACCGTGGGACTGTCATGGACCAGCCAATACCCGGACCCTCCCGCAACGCGAGCCACCAACCATCCTTCAAAAGAGGGTTGGTGCTCGGCCGCCGGAGCAATCATGAACTGCTGCAAAATGAGGTGTTGACCAAAGGTCACAGCCCATGAAGCATGGCGGCGGTATTTTACGATTGTGTGTCAACTTGGAAACGATTGCGAAACGATGCTTCTTTGGATGCTTTTGGGGCTGTCTTGGGGCGGAATTTACAAGTGAGCGATGGCGTTTTGCACCATGGCTTTTTCCTCAGGCAACAAGCCGGCTTTCGCAGCGCGGTTGAGAGGTTCCCTGGCAAGTTGCGTGTGGCCTGTATTTGCTTCGATCACACCATAATA
>DAIDJC010000206.1 GCA_027451565.1 Limisphaerales bacterium
CCTTCTTTGACACGCTCACGGTGGTGGTTCCGGAAGCCGAGGCTGTTCACCGCGCCGCCGCAGCGTGCGGAATCAATTTCCGCGTACTCACCGGTGAACGGGTGGGAATAACGCTGGACGAGACTTGCCAAGGATCTGATTTGGCCTTGATCGCCAGCGCCCTCACGGGGCAAAAGGTGACTCTGGCCCAAATGGAGCTTCCCGAGCCCGCCAATCACATGCCGCCTTTAGCCAGGAGGCTCTCAACATTTCTCACGCACAAAGTCTTCAACAGCCACCACTGCGAAACGGAAATGCTGCGCTATATCAAGCGGCTTGAATCCAGGGATTTGTCATTGACCGCCTCCATGATTCCACTGGGGTCCTGCACGATGAAACTCAACGCGGCAGCGGAGATGTTGCCGGTGTCATGGCCGGAATTTTCACGATTGCATCCTTTTGCGCCACTCAATCAGGCGCGCGGATACCAGATTTTGTTTCAAAACTTGGAGGATTGGCTGGAGGAAATCACGGGGTTTGCCGGAATTTCTCTTCAGCCAAACGCGGGGTCCCAGGGTGAATATGCCGGCTTGCTGGTCATTCGCGCTTATCTGGAATCCTGCGGCCAATCGCAGAGGAATATCTGCCTCATTCCCACCTCCGCACACGGAACCAATCCGGCCAGTGCCGTCATGGCTGGCATGAAGGTGGTGGCCGTGGCATGTGATGCCAATGGAAACATAGACATGACAGACCTTCGCGCCAAAGCGGATGCGCACCGGGAATCCTTGTCCTGCCTGATGATCACCTATCCCAGCACCCATGGCGTATTCGAGGAAACCATCAGGGAAATGTGCGAGGTGATTCATTCCCGGGGCGGACAGGTTTACATGGACGGGGCGAATTTGAATGCGCAGGTGGGCCTCACCTCGCCAGGGCACATGGGGGCGGATGTCTGCCATTTGAATCTGCACAAAACCTTCTGCATTCCCCATGGTGGAGGAGGTCCCGGAGTGGGTCCCATTGGGGTGGCCAGCCATCTGGTTCCTTTTCTGCCCAGCCACCCCTTCTTCACCGGACGACTGGCCAAAAAGGTTGAAAAGCCCCACATCGGACCCGTCTCAGGCGCGCCCTGGGGCAGCGCCAGCATCCTTCCCATTTCCTGGATGTACATTGCCATGATGGGTGCCCAGGGGCTTGTCCAATCCACCGGACACGCCATTTTGAATGCCAATTACGTCGCCGCCAGACTTCAACCATTTTTTCCGACCCTTTACCGGAATCGCAACCTGGTGGCGCACGAATGCATCCTGGACTTGCGCGCCTTTCACCTCACCACTGCGGAGGACGTTGCCAAACGTTTGATGGATTACGGATTCCACGCTCCCACGCTGAGTTGGCCGGTGGCCGGCACCTTTATGGTGGAGCCCACTGAAAGTGAATCCAAAAAGGAACTGGACCGGTTCTGTGATGCCATGATCGCCATTCATGCGGAAATGGTGGAGGTGGAAAGCGGGCGTTTGGATGCGCAGGCCAACATGTTGAAACTGGCTCCGCACACCGCTGACCAGGTGGCTGGAGATGCCTGGGACCGCCCTTACTCCCGAATGAAGGCGGCCTTCCCATCCCCGCACCAACTCGAATACAAATTCTGGCCCCATGTGGGACGCATTGACAACGTGTTTGGCGACCGCAACCCGGTGTGTTCCTGTGTTGGCATGGAGGAATACACATAAACTCGGATGCCAGGCCCAGGCTCAGTGAATTCAGGTTTTCAGTGTGATGCACACCGGGCAATGATCGCTGCCGGGCACGTCGGCCAGTATTCGGGCCGATGTCAGGCGCGGGCGCAGGACTTTTGAAACAAGAAAGTAGTCAATACGCCACCCCACATTCCGTGCGCGGGCACCCGACATGGGACTCCACCATGTGTAATGGCCGCCGGCTTTTTCAAATTCCCTGAACGTGTCCACAAAACCCGCCTTGACGAATGCCGTGAACCCCTGCCGTTCCTCAACGGTGAACCCGTGGTTGCGAACATTTGCCTTGGGATTGGCCAGATCCAATTCCATATGCGCCACGTTCAGGTCGCCGCAAAACACCACCGGCTTTCGGCGCTCCAGTTTGCGCAGGTAAGCAAGAAAATCCCGGTCCCATTTCTGGCGGTAGGGCAATCGCTCCAATTCCCGCCTGGAGTTGGGGACATAAACGTTTACCAGGAAAAAATCCTCGAACTCAGCCGTCAGAATCCTTCCCTCCTTGTCGTGCAATGGCTTGCCCATGCCAGTTTGGATTTTCAAGGGTGGTATCCGGGTGAGAATGGCCGTGCCGGAATACCCTTTTTTTTCGGCGCAATTCCAAAAAGACGCATAATGCCCGGGCCATGTGGGGGTGACCTGATCCGGCGAACATTTGGTTTCTTGCAGGCATAGGACATCCGGCTTTTCTGATTCCAGGAATTCCAGGAAATTCTTTTTAAGGACCGCGCGCAGGCCGTTGACATTCCAAGATAAAATTTTCACCAACCCAGAATAATGCCCATGCTGGCGGGCGCCAGCCCGGAATGGCGGCGGCGCGTGATTGCTGCCCTTCAGCTCTTCAGCGCATTGACGCGGGGTCATCCAGGGATTAGCTTGTTGATGAGCAATGATTGCCAAAGCACCAGTCCAAGCCCAGTCCACCGCGTCCATACGGACAGGGGACGAGCGTTTGATCCGGCTTACGGAAAATGCCGCACGGAAGGTATCCGGTTTGCTGGCCCGGCAAGGCCGGCCCGGCGGGGTGTTGCGCGTGGCGGTGGTGGGGGGCGGTTGTTCCGGCCTGCAATACAAAATGGACCTGCAGGACCAGCCGGCTTCCAGGGATATTCTGGTGGTCACTGCCGGTGTCCGCGTGGTGGTGGATCCCAAGAGCGCCCTTTATGTGACCGGCAGCGAACTGGACTACCTGCAAACCCTGGATGGCGGTTTCAAGGTGAACAACCCCAACGCAGCCACCAGTTGTTCGTGCGGTGAAAGCTTCAGCGCCTGAGATGAACGCTGCCCGGTGGCGCATCTGAAATTCCACCAGCCCCGCCCAGCGGAAACCCCCTCGTTTCATGACTGATTATTTTTCCCTGTTCAATGAAGTCCCGCGACCCTGGCTGGATCAGCAGAGTTTGCAGGACTCTTTTCACCGCATGGCCGGTCAGCTTCACCCCGATAAACAGGGGGATGCAGACCCGGCAACCCGGTCGAAAGCAGCCAGGGAATTTGCCGATTTAAACCAGGCCTATCAATGCCTCATGGATCCCAAGGCCCGTTTGCTGCATTTGTTGGAATTAACCTGCGGGAAAAAGCCGGATGACATGGGACAAATCCCCGAAGCCCTGGCGGATCGGTTCATTGGCGTGGCTCACACCTGCCGCGAAGGGGATGAATTGCTCGCGGAAAAATCCAGGACAGAGTCGCCCCTCTTGCGGGTGGGGCTGTTTCAACGCAGCCAGGCCTGGCTGGAAAAGGCCGTCCGATTGCAGGCTGAATTTTTGGAATGGGAAAAAAGGGTTCTGGCGGACCTCAAGGGCCTTGACGAGGAATGGAGGTTGCAGCCTGCCATGGCCGCAACCGCGCTGCTGCCCCGCCTGGAGGAGCATTACCGGATGCTGGCCTATTTAAACCGCTGGAACCACCAACTGCGAAACCGCATTGGCCGAATGACCTTTTGAAAGGAGGGACTCCCGTAGAGCCTGCCTGAAAATCCCGAGGGGTGCTGTTTTCGAGTAAAAAGCTGGATGGCGAGGCACGACGAGGGAGAATACCCTTCATGGGTCTTCGACCAAAGAGCAACGAAGCAAGGCGGTCTTTTGCTCGAAACCCTCCGGGCGGCGGGTCCTTTGTCTGTGGGCCGCGTTGGCTTGGTCGCCATGGCATGCCATGAGGATACTCCTTCCCCGCCGCAGCATCCCTCGCAATTTTCAGACAGGCTCTTGGGGCAAGTCCATGGCGGGATTTTGATGAATCCTTGAATATCCGTCCGGTCAATCTTTTTGAAACACCACCACGCCAAGCGGGGGAAGTGTCAGGCTGGCGGAACATGGTTGTCCATGCCACGGCTGGGGTTCGGCGGCGACGCTTCCTTGGTTTCCCAAATTGCTTCCACCATAAACTGCGGAATCACTGTTCAAAACCTCTGCCCATTGGCCCGCTGCCGGAAAACCCGCCCGATATTGGAAACGTGGAACCGGGGTGAGATTGAGAACCACCACGGTCTGATTCTGGCCATCCTGCGTCTGGCGCATGAAAATCAAAACGCTGTGGCGATGGTCGTTGCAGTCAATCCATTGAAAGCCCCGGTGATCATGATCGGCCTGCCAAAGCCCGGGTGACTGGAGATAAAGCCGGTTTAAATCAGCGACAAAATCCTGCAATCCCTTGTGATAGGGCCCGGACTGCAGCAACCACCAATCCACCTGGCCGTTTTCACTCCATTCCTTGCGTTGACCCAATTCGCCGCCCATGAACAGCAGTTTTTTACCCGGGAAAAGCCATTGATAGGCAAGCAGCGCCCTCAAGTTGGCGAACTGCTGCCAGTCATCCCCCGGCATCCGTCCCAAGAGGGACAGTTTCCCATGCACCACCTCGTCGTGCGAGAGCGGCAGGATGAAGTTTTCGTTGTGATGATAAAGCATCGCAAAGGTCAGATCATTTTGGTGATACTGCCGGTGCACGCTCTCGCGCTTGAAATAACCCAGGGTGTCATGCATCCAACCCATGTTCCATTTGAAGGAGAATCCCAAGCCGCCCAGATGAGGCGGACGGGTCACCAGGGGCCAAGCCGTGGATTCCTCGGCAATGGTCAGGATGCCAGGATGCTCGGTATGGGTGATGTGATTGAATTTTTTAAGAAATTCAATCGCCTCCAGATTTTCCCTTCCGCCGTATTGGTTTGGAATCCATTCACCCTCTTTGCGCGAATAATCCAGGTAAAGCATGGATGCCACCGCATCCACCCTCAAGCCATCCACGTGGAAGCGTTCGCACCAATAGAGGGCATTGGCCACCAAAAAATTGGCCACTTCATTCCGGCCAAAATTGAAGATCAAGGTTCCCCAGTCCTGATGCGCGCCCTTGCGTGGGTCTTCATGTTCGTACAAGGCCGTACCATCAAACCGCGCCAAGGCCCACTCATCACGGGGAAAATGAGCGGGCACCCAATCCACAATCACACCCACCCCGGCCTCATGCAAGGTGTTGACCAGCCATTGAAAATCCTCCGGCGTCCCAAACCTGCTGGTGGGCGCGTAAAAGCCGGTCACTTGATACCCCCAGGAGGGGTAAAATGCATGCTCCGCCAGAGGCATGAATTCCACATGGCTGAAGCCCATCTTTTTGATGTAGAGAACCAGTGGCTCGGCGAGATCACGGTAACTCCAGGATTCGTTGGCGGATTTTTTGCGCCATGATCCCAAATGAACCTCATAAATGCTCAAGGGCGACCGCAGCGGATCACGCCGACCGCGGGCTTCCATCCACGCCGCGTCGCTCCACTTGAAGGACCGGGTATCCCAAAAAATCGCAGCCTGCTTGGGAGCAACTTCAAAGAAAAATCCGTATGGATCCGTGTTGAGCTTCAGCCGGCCATGCGCATCCCGGATTTCAAATTTATAGTGCGCCCCTTGCGCGACGCCAGGAATGAATATTTCCCACACGCCGGATGCTCCAAGCAGGCGCATGGCATGAACACGACCGTCCCATTG
>DAIDJC010000207.1 GCA_027451565.1 Limisphaerales bacterium
TCCGTTTGAAGTCAATTTCAAGACCGGAAGATTTGCCGAGCGAATCTTTGGTGACGTGGCCTACAATCTTGAGGGAGCCCAGAGGGCTCAGGAGGCTTCGTCTGCCTATAGTTATGTGTTGTCCCAGGCGCCGCCCAACCAGGCTCTCCCGCACTCCTTTCTGCCCCAAACTCAGGACGTGCATGCCTACCAGTTTGGCTTTGGGATAGGGAGCACGAACTTTGTGGCAGGCCCCATGCAGGGGGTGGTTTATGGCACCGCCAATGCTAGAAACGCCTGGGAACTCCGCACCTATTGGCAGCACATTGAACAATACTCCCTCGACCCCAACCTGCTGGACACGGACTTTTTCAACGGCTTGGAAAACATGGAAGGTTTCTATGTTGCCTTTGCCTATAATTATTCGCCCAACCTAAGCTTCACAGTCCGCTACGGCAATGGGCACCGCATCAACAACCTGCTGGGCACCGGCGGAAGCAGCCAAGATATTCCCCAAATCAACCCCGTGAGCAATTTCAGCATCGTTCAATTGGACATTGGCCTGATGTTTTGAAAGAAAACCTGCTCGATTTCCATTCAAAACCGTGGATCGGGAAAGGTTTGTTGAAAACTCATGGTCCAGCCGGTCCTGAAGCTTCTGGTCTGGCTGGCACAGCAGATGGATGGGCCAATTTTCCCAACCCGCTCATGCTGCGGCCCGTCGCAATCGGTCCATTATGCCGGCCCATTCAGGCGTGTCAGGGGGGGTTTCCACGACAATGTTGCGGACGCCCCGGGCATCGCATTGGTGCCATTCCGAATAGAGGGCGCGAGCAAATGCCTCGGCATCATGAGGGATAACGCTTACCCCCGCCAATCCTGCCTCCAATGGAATGCAAGTGTGAGCAAGAATCTGCGTGTTGGAAGAGTTCAAACCTGAGGCGAGCAATTTTTGCTGCAAGGATGATTCCCGCGTCCATGACCAGAGATGCACTTTCGCCTTGGGTGAGTAATGGCGGGTTAACTGGCCCGGGCTTTTGAGGATTGGATTGTGCGCTTTTTCCATTTGGGGTGCCTGGCCCAGAACGGCAGCCAGGGATCCGGCATGAATCATTCCCGGACGCAAGATGGCGGGAGGGGAAACAGTCAGGTCCAGAACGGTGGATTCAATGCCCACCTGGGACTGCCCGCCATCCACGATCAGTGGGATCAGGCCCTTTAAATGGGCGCAAACGTGGTCGGCATTGGTGGGAGAAATCTGGTTGGAAAGATTGGCGCTGGGTGCGGCCAGTGGAAAACCACATTCGAGGATGACGGCTTGCATGAATGGATGCGAAGGCCATCGAACAGCCACAGTGTGGCCTCCAGCTGTGACAATGCCTGGTATCTTGCCGGAATGAGGCAATACCATGGTGAGCGGTCCCGGCCAGAAAGCACGAGACAGTTTTTCCACCCAGGGGGAAAGTTGAGGCAGAAGCTCTTCCAGCATCGCATGGCTGGCTACATGAACAATGAGCGGGTTATGGGCGGGGCGGCCTTTGATTTGATAAATGCGGGCGACTGCAGCCGGGTCCAATGCATTGGCTGCGAGACCATAAACTGTTTCCGTGGGCAAAGCCACCACGGCTCCGGAGCGCAGCCAGTGAACCGCACGGACCACTGCCTCGCGAAACATCGCAGGTGTGTGTGTGGAAAGAATTTCCGTGTTCATTCTTTTCAAGAAACAACCCGGCACGAAAACCTGCAAGGCGGCAACGAATAATAAAATTTGTCCCCTGGCGACCGTTTACTCATACCGAAGAGCCTCGATGGGATCGAGTTGGGAGGCTTTCCACGCTGGATAGAAGCCCGAGATGATGCCGATCAATGCACTGGAGGCAAAGGCGATGATGATCCAGAGATAGGGAGTGTAGGCAGGAATGCCATAGAAATTAGATACGGTCATGGAGAAGGCGACACCGCCGCCAATGCCGATGGCTCCGCCGAATGCGCTGAGGGTGACGGCTTCAATGAGGAATTGCACCAGGATGTCTGCCGCTCTTGCGCCCACTGCCATGCGAATGCCGATCTCGCGGGTTCGTTCCGTCACGCTCACAAGCATGATGTTCATGATGCCAATGCCGCCCACAACCAGCGAAACTGCCGCCACCCCCGCGATCAACAAACTCATGGTACGCGAGGTTTTGGTGACCATATCCATCAGTTCCAATTGATTTCGCACGGTGAAATCAGGATCCGTGGTGTGGTGGCGTTCCAGGAGGAGTTCATTGATTTCGTCCTGGACATCGTTGATGGTGTCCGAGCTGGAAGCCTCCACAAGGATATCATTCACAAACCGCCGAGTGGTGATTCGGTGCATATGACTGGAATAGGGCACCACCACCGTGTCATCCTGATCCTGCCCGAAAAGATTGAAGCCCTTTGGGGCGAGCACACCCACGACTAGAAATGGCAGGTTTCGAATCCGGATGGTTTGCCCGACAGGGTCCTGGTTGGGAAACAACTGGTCCACGACCGTCTGGCCAATGACGGCGCATTTGGCCAGGCTGGCCACGTCATCATCGGAGAACATGGCACCCCGGGCCATTTTCCAATTCCGGATTTGCGGGTAGGATGGCGATTCCCCCATTACCAACGTGTTCCAATTCTGTCCATTGGCGAGGACCTGCTCGCGGTCACGGACCTCGGGGGTGACCGCCACCACGTTGGGCAGTTGGGCGATGGCGGCGGAGTCCGCGAGAGTGAGAGTTGGGGCGCTGCCCCAGCCGCCGCGCATCCCACCGCGGGTGAAATTACCGGAAAAGACATTGACCACGTTTTCACCCAGGCTGGAAACCTGGTCCTCCACCTCCTTGGTGGCGCCGCTGGTAAGACTGACCGAGGCGATGACTGCACCCACCCCGATGATGACACCCAACATGGTCAGTAGCGACCTCATTTTATTGCGGCGGAGGGCGCGGGCGGAGATTTTAAGGGATGCAAAGAGTCGCATGGGCAGTGAATTAATGAAGCTGGACGGCTTCCTGGGCGGCCTTCAATTTGCCCAGTTCCACATCCGCCTGGGAACGAGGTTGGACAGGTTCATCGGTCACGACCCGCCCATCGCGAAGCACGATCATCCGCTTGGTGAAGCGGGCCACGTCCAGTTCGTGTGTGACCATGACAATGGTGATGCCCTGGTCATTCAGGGTTTGAAACACGCCCATGATTTCGATGCTGGTCTGACTGTCCAGATTGCCGGTGGGTTCATCGGCCAGGAGAATGGTGGGCTGGTTGACGAGTGCACGGGCAATAGCCACGCGCTGCTGCTGTCCGCCGGAAAGCTGGTTGGGATGGTGACCCGACCTGGAACCCAGGCCCACGAGATTCAGCGCTTTGGCAGCTTGCACATGTCGTTCCTGCGCCGGGATGCGCCGGGAATTATAAAGCATGGGCATTTCCACGTTTTCCAAGGCGGTGGTGCGGGAGAGCAGGTTGAAGCCCTGGAAAATAAAACCTATTTTCTCGTTGCGGACCTTTGCCAGGGCATCCCGGTTAAGGGTGGCCACATCCACTCCATCGAGCAGGTATTGCCCTCCCGTGGGCCGGTCCAAGGCTCCGATCATGTTCATCATGGTGCTTTTGCCGGACCCGCTGGATCCCATGATGGCTACAAATTCCCCTTTTAGAATATCCAGGGAAACCCCACGCACGGCATGCACCTCCACCTCGCCAGAACGGTAGGTCTTGTACAAATCACGCAATTGGATGACGGGCTTGGAATTCATGACGGGCTTAAGCGTGCGGGAAATTAACGCATGCGTCCCATTCCGCCGAAAGGATTGGATGAACCGGGGCCATCAGGATTGGTTTCATCAATCACCACCTTGTCCCCCGCCTTCAAACCACTGACCACCTCTGTATTGATGCCATCGGTGATGCCAGTGCGGATTTGAACGGGCTTGACAGTGGGATTGTCTGCGGACCCGGACAGGATGTAAACCTCGTGAAAAACGGAGCGTTCCCCGAAGGCGGGCAGCGCATGGTGGTGTTCCTCGCCGTCATCAGCGGCCACCTTGGAAGCGGCATTGGTGCTGGAAGAATCCGCAGTCTGGGCGCTTGGGATGGGCTGGAAACGCAGGGCGCTGTTGGGAATGTTTAAAACCTTGTTTTTTTGAGCCACGATGAAAGACAGGTTCGCGGTCATGCCAGGCTTGAGTTTGTAGTCGCCATTGGTCACGCCCACCACGCAATCATAGGTCACGACGTTATTGGCATTGGTGGGGGAATTGCGCACCTGGACAACGGCCCCGTGGAAAAGACGGAAAGGGTAGGCATCCACGGTGAAATCCACCTTCTGGCCCAGGGAAATCCCCCCGACATCAGCCTCGGCCACGCTGGAATCCACCTGCATTTTGGTCAGGTCATTTGCGATTTCAAACAAGGTGGGGGTATTGAAGCTGGAGGCAACAGTCTGCCCCACATCCACCGCTCTTTGAATCACCACACCATCCACGGGCGACCGGATGGCGCAAAAGCCGAGGTTGGCGGTGGCAGTGTCCAAGACGGCCTGCTTGATTTTGACGGTGGCGGCGGCCTCATGCAATGTGGCTACTGCGGTGTCGTAGCTGGATTCGGACAGCAGGTTATTGGTGTAAAGCTGGGCGCTCCTGCGAGTTTCGATCTGCTGTAATTCCAGGTTGGCCTCGGCATTGTCCAAGTCCGCGCGGGCCTGTTCAACTGCGGCCTGGTAGGTGGAGGGGTCTATCATGGCGATAACCTCGTTCGACTTCACGATGGAATTAAAATCCACGTTGATCTTGCTGATAATGCCCGAGACTTGGCACCCCACCATCACATCCACGACGGGATTCAGGGTGCCGGTGGCGGTCACTGTCTGGGTCAGATCATCCCGTCCGACGGTTACTGTGACGTAATGGGGCGGGGAAGGGCGCCTGTGCACCAGATGCCACACCCAAGCGCCCGCTCCGGCCAGGATGACCAGGATAACCACCCATTTAACCCTGCCGCCATTTTTATTTGCCATCATAAATTGCCGTGTCATTCAGCCCGGACTTTGGCCCGGTTTTTCATGAAAGACGCCAGGCAAGTTTCCAAGTTACGCTATTTGACAGGGTTGTCCATGCACTTTCGTTTCGCATTTTGTTTGAGCCGGCTTCGGCAGGCTCTAAAATGGCGCGTGCTCGAAAATCTCACCCGCCAAATGGCTGACGGCCAGCAATTGGATGCCAAGTCCATTCAGGCCGCCGTGGAGGCATTGCTAAGCGAGACTCTTTCCCCAACCATCAAGGCGGAGTTTCTATCCGCTCTTTCTCAAAAGGGGGAAACACCCGATGAAATAGCCGGTTTTGCTTCCGCGCTTCGCGCCAGAGCCATTCTTCCACAGGTGAATCCCTCATTGCGACTGGGTCACATTCTGGATTTGGTTGGCACGGGGGGGGATCAATTGGGCACCTTCAATATTTCCACCACTGCGGCTTTGGTTTGCGCCGCAGCCGGAGTCGCGGTGGCCAAGCATGGAAACAGGGCTGTCACCTCCAAGTCTGGCAGTGCAGATGTGCTGGAGGCCTTGGGAATTCGGATTGATCTCAAGCCGGACCAGGCGATGCGGTCGCTGGAGAAACACCAGTTTGCATTTTTTTTCGCCCCTTTGTTTCACCCGGCTTTTCAACATGTGGGGGCTGCGCGTAAGTTATGCGCAGCCAGGGGCCAGC
>DAIDJC010000208.1 GCA_027451565.1 Limisphaerales bacterium
TCTCCGGATAAATAATGCGTTTCCGCAATTTCAACCTGAGTTTGAAGAACCAGGTTTCGATAATAACCAATCTGATCACCCTTTAATGATAACGCCGCAGTCATTACGCTGTAAAACTTGCCCAAAGCCAGCTCGTTCAGCCCCATTCTGCGAAAAATCTGGCCTTGTTTTAAAAGGACCTCAGGCACTTTTAAATCCGTGGGCCATTTTTCAATAAATTGACCATAAATGGACTGGGCTCTGGACAGGTCGTTTTCATTGGCTACCACGCCTGCCAGTTGGTAGAGAGCCTCCTTTTGAATAGGCTCGGGAATGTTCGCAGCCAATAAATCCACAAACATGGCCTCGGCTTTCTCGGGTTCCTCTGAATTGGCACAGTAGATGGCCAATTCCAGCTTTGCATTGGCAACGTTACTGGAAACCATGGCATCGGGCTGTCCATTGGAAACACCTGGTTCATTGGTGTTTTCAAGGGCTGCATTCGAGTTACTATTGGATGCCACAACGTTAAAGTCAGCCGTTATGTTGGTGTCGTCTGGCGGAGCCGACCAAGTGGATTGAGAGATTGAATTGGAGCTTGAATGGGCAACGGCGGGGACACCTCCAATGACATTTGTCTGAGCTTGGACCGATGGGGCGAGCGACAGGAGAAGGCCCAGTAAAAAACCCAGGACGCATGCTCCATGGAAACGAACAGTCGCCGCGAGTTTATCCCGGTGGCTGGCGGCGGGTGCAGTGGTTAAAGACCCATTCATTGCACGCGGTAATTGGCCCGGCTTTCCGGACCGGGATTTACCGGTGGAGGAGTTGGGGGAGCGTATGGCATGCCTGCGGGGACAAATACCACCGCTCCGGGTTGGCCCACCGTATTGGTATTGGCGCCATTGGGACCTGGACTCAAATATTGAGCAATCATTTGCGGGGTAACTGTCAGCAAGTCGCTTGCCGATGTATCGGGCATGTCAAATTTAATTGGGGTGGAAGGAATATCACTTGATGCAGAGAGATGGAGGTCTCCCGAGGATGGCACAACCGGAGGAGGGGGGGGACGGACAATGATGGGTGTGGAATCGTCATTCGATTGGCGAGGCGCGGACACTTTGTAAGGGTTGGCATTGGTTCCAGCGCTGGCAGGAGCCTGATTGGTGGCGAGCATTGCACGCGCAGCCAAATCCGCCTCAAATTTGGTATATTCAAAAATATACCTGGAATCCTGCCAGATTCGCAGCGGAGGCGGGCCCACCACAGCCAGGTAGGGCATGGAGGCGTTGAACCCAGTTGCCGCCTCAACCACCAAGGCAAAAAACAACCAAGCTCCCACCCGCAGTCTTGGACTGATTTTCCAATCGTTTCGCATTTTAATCCACTCCGCTCATAGAACCCGGCCATGCTATGACGGGAAACCCCACATGCCAACCCATGGCTGCCGCAGCATTGGGTCCCGTGGTGCCTGTTTTCAATCAGGTTGGGTTACGCCCATCTTTTAAATCGGCAATTTTTGCCACATCTTGAGGCCAAATGCGGGTGATTTGACTCGAAAATGGTTTCCAAAGAGGGTGGGACAATGAAAAATGTCGTTTGTTTTGTGGATTTTAGCCAAAAACCCGCTAAAGTTAGGAGCAAAGATGCCGATTGACGATTGAACGTGCAAACCGCGGTGGCAGCCAACTTGAATCGCCTCACCCTGGATCAAATCCAAGCCCGGCTATCTCGTTGTCCCTCACTCCCCTCATTGGGAAGCATCAACAAGAGCCTTCTGGACTTGGTTTTGAATGAGCAGGGGTTTTCCGCCCAAATCGGGGAGGTGATCCGGCGGGATCCCAGCCTTACTTCCAGGCTGTTGCGGTTGGTCAACTCGGTTTATTATGGTTTGACCTCGCCGGTGACGAGTATTGAGGACGCGGTTTTTTATCTTGGCATTCGGCAGATCCGGCAGCTCACACTGGTGACGCCAGTGATAGAGGATTTTCAAAGGCTGACCCTGCAATGCGCCTTTCCCTGGCGTGAGTTTTGGCAACATTGCATAGGCACGGGGATTTTGACCCATGAAATAGCGACTTTGGCCCAGGTGGTGCCGGAGGACTCGGATTACATTGCAGGATTGGTTCATGATGTGGGTAAAATTGTCATGGCATGGGCTTTCCCGGATCATTTCACGGAGATTCACCGTTTGGCATTGGGTGCCACGGAGGATTTGACAGGGATTGAGGACAGGGTATTGGGAATGAATCACTGCGAATTGGGGGCGGTGTACCTGGAACGCAATGGTCTATCGGACCTGCTGATTCAGACGGTTCGCCACCATCATTGCCCTGAAAAGGCAACAGCCCATCGGCAGGTGGTTGCCTCGGTGCAAATTGCCGACCTTTTGATCCGTCATGAGGGGTTGGGTTGCAGCGGTAATTACCGGCCTGTGAGCAGCGACCAATGTTTTGCCGCTTCCGGGTGGCAGGTACTATTTCCAGGGGCTGGCGAAGCGGAACAATCCATCACCCGGGCGTCGCTGTCGCGCACATTTGAAATGATGCCTCGCATGCTGGAGGGGTTGGTGTGATGACCTTGATGCGCGCACCGGCGCCGGCAGCGGGGATGAGGTCCCGATTGATTCTTCTGCGCCTGCTTCTTTTGGGCGCAGCGGTCGCCACCATCGCGGCTGCGCCTGGGTCCCATCCCTTCATCCCTCCTGTGGACAAGGTGGATGAGGTGTACAAGGTGCCTCCTTTGGGGGCGGTGATGCTTCAGAATGTGGTCACCCCCGTACCCTTGATCGTGGCCGACCCGGGGGCCACAGCCATCGTGCGCGGCGCGAGGGGCCAGGCTGTCCCATCCGTTTATCGTTTTTATGGCGGGGTGACCAATGACCTGGCTGCAAGGTTTCACGAGGTATTCACTGCCGAGCGATCCCGTTTCACGGCCTTGGTGCAGGATTCTTTTCATGTCCCCGTTCTGGATCATGACCTGATGGCCTCGCCGGATTTTGGCTATTTGCTGACGGCGTTTAATTTCAGCCATCCCACGTTTCCCATTTCCAACGATCTCGCCATGGAGTGGGCATCCGGCCGGGATGGGTCCCTGGAAGAGAAACGATGGGTGGAGGATTTGCAGTCCACCATGGGACGATTGATCCAGCCGGACCGCATACCGGCGGGAATGCTCACTGCGGGGCAGGTGCAATTAGTACCCGTGAAAAACCCGCAGGAATCCCTGAGCCTGGCCGAAGTGAACGCCCGGGGCAGCGTGGTGGACGCGTCGGCAATCATGACCGCATCCTCGGCACGCAACTGGTTTCGGACGCGCTGCGCCAGCGTTGATGACCCGATGGTGGCCAGGTCCCTTTCCACTTGGATACAGCCCAATTGCCTGCCGGACACCAACCTTACGACCCTTGCGCGAAATGCGGCGGTGAATTCCATGGTGGTTTTGGAGAACTATGCACCCGGCCAGATGATTGCCGCCAAGGGTTCGGTGGTGGATGCCCGGGTGCAACTGGCCATCATGGCATGGCAACAGAAAATTTCCCCGAATGCGAATGCGTCGGCGCCACTTTGGAAGGACCCGGCGCCTGCGGCGGACCCGGAATTCATGGATGGCCCCGAGCCTGCACCCCCAGCCACCGATGACGGCGCCGGCCCAATCGTGAGCCAAAAATCCGCGCCAGAAGCGATGCCCCCGCAGCAGACTCGTTCCTTTGCAGCCGGTCCCGGGCTTTCCTCCACGAACGGGAATGTTGCAGCGGCCCTGAAAACAGGCGCAATCGCCGGGCCGAAAGAAGCGCTGCAACAACGCCTGCAACCCTCCTCGCTAAGTTCATTGGAACAGCTATTGGCAATTGGTGCGGCAGCAGGTTTCCTCGTGATTCTGGGTATTCGCAAATGGGCCGGGCACGAATCGGGTGGCAGGCGGGTCCGGCCCTTGACCGAGGCCCGGTTAACTGTGGTGAAGCCGGTCCCGTTGAATCCAGTCCGCGAGAACCGCACCAAGCCGGACCTGCAAACGGAACTTGCCCCACAAATCCTCCAGGTACTCAGGCAGGCGTTCATGCAAGAAATGGCGGGGCAGCGGCGCGATTTGCTGGCGGCCCAGCAGGCGGCGGCTGCGGAGGTCATTGACCTGGTTCATCGAATGGATTCCCTCCAGGTGGCCCTGCAACTCAGGTTGCGCACCTATGAAACCCAAATCCAGCAATTGGAGGCGGAACTCACGGCGCGCAGGGAGGAAAACCAACAGCTCATCCGGCTCAAAATCCAGATGATCCGGCACCAGGCGCAATTGGAATCCGACTCGCAGAGGGTGGAATTGAACTGATCCAGCCGGTCAGGGATAAAATTGCCAACGGGATATTTTTGGCCGGCTTTCCCCTGCCCTTTCCATCCGATCCGCCAGGCGTTGCCGCAAATCCCCCGTAATTTCCCGCATGGAGCGGTTGCCCGCGTAATGCACCAAGGCTGGGGGATCGGCCCTGCCTGCCAAATTAATGATCTGGGCCGGATCGGCGAAATTGTTGTAAAGCTGGTAATCTTGGTAAACGGTGGAACCCGAATCCGCGTGAAGATCAGCGTCTGGAGCAAGGGCCACATAGGTCCACTCCGGCGTGCGCAGGGCGCGGGCGGTTTCCGTCTCGCTGATTTGAATGAACACCTCATTTTTCCATTTCGCACGGGCCTCTGGCTGGTCCAGCAGCGGCATGAAACTGGTGCCCTGCATGGAATCAGGCACGGGCAGGCCCAGATAATCGAGCAGGGTTGGAGCTATATCCACCAGGCTGACCATTTCGCCCACTTTCATTGCGCGATTAAACCCCGGGCCCTGGATCAAAAGCGGGACGTGCGTGGAGGCATCGTGGGGGCTGCGCTTGTACTCCGCGTTTCGGGTGCGGAAATGGCAGCCATGGTCGCTCAAGAATATCACCACCGTGTTTTCCTCCAGGTTTTGCTCCTTCAAAACCTGGAAAAGCCGGCCCATGCAATCGTCTATGCTGCGGCAATCTCCGTAATAATTGGCCAATTGGAAGGGCCAATCCCCGGGAAACGGGCGCAAATCAGGAGGCACATAAGGATTGCGAAATCGTTCGTCGAAACCTTTTGGCGGCGAGAACCCGTTCAAATCATTTTGCTGGTGAGGCTCGAGTTGGGACAGGACCAGGAAAAAGGGTTTTTCGTGCTTTTGACGAAGGAAAGCCGTTGCAAGTTGGTTGAGGTAATCAGCCCGATAAATGCCGTCAAAGGTCATCGCCTGGCCATTTCCATCCCACAAGGTTCCATTGTAGGCATGGGATGTGAGTTCCAGCTCGTTGGAAGCCTGCCAGAGGTCCTTGAATCCACCGCGAAATTCCGGCGGCACATAGCCATGGCTGGCCGGGTCTTTGCGTGAATTGGGCGCCAGGTGCCATTTGCCGATGTAATTCGTGCTGTATCCGGCTTTCCCCAATTCCGTGGCCAGGGTCACGGCGCCGGGGTTCAAACCCGGTCCCAGTTTCCACACCCCATTACGGGTGGCATATTGGCCCGTGAACAGGCAACCCCGCGCCGGCGAGCAAAGAGGTTGATTGGTGTAGGCCTGTTCAAACGCCGTTCCGCGTTTCAACATGGCATCCAGGTTGGGCGTAAAATCCATTGGATTGCGCCCGTAACCGCAAAT
>DAIDJC010000209.1 GCA_027451565.1 Limisphaerales bacterium
GATGCGGAGCACCAGGAATTCTACGACAATAATACGGACTACGGCTACAGTCAGGTGGTGATCGCCCCCAAATTAAAAAAACTGGAAAAGGAAAATTGGATCAAGGCAACACCCCAGACCGGCCCGGCCCGCTGACCGGCTGCCGGAATGCCGCAACTCTCCAAAGTTAAAACCCGGCGCGCCGTGGGAATTTCTGGTCATGTCCCTGGCTGAACCGAAACGGGCAAAAAGCGAAAAATGCCGCACTCTTTTGTTCCTCTCAACCAGGCAACCAGTGCGACTCCAATTTCCTTGGAATCTTCTTAGTTGACCACATAAGGTCGAACGCGGTCAGCCAGAAGACGGTAGCCTGCCGCATCAAAGTGAAGGCCGTCAGGACGATACAGGCTGGGTCGGGGCAGATTGTCTGGACCCAGGGGAATGTCGTAGGTCTCAATGTATTTCAGATAGGATGTTTTGGCCACATACCCGGCCACCAGCGCATTCAACTGCCGTTCCTCCTCGTGCTCGCGCCAGCGCGCCACGCTGGGGCTCCAGGAAATAAAATAAATGATCGCCTGGGGCAGATGAGCATGGACTGCCGTGGCAAAATCCCGAAAATCGTGAAAAACCTGGTCCGGCGTTTTTCCAGCCCAAAGATCATTGCCTCCCGCCCGCAGGAACACTTTCCGGGGATGGTAAGGGTATAATATCCGCGGTGCAAAATGTGTGGAATCCACGATCTCTGAGCCGCCAAAACCGCGATTAATCACCGGCACACCCGGATAATCCGCCGCCAGGCTGGACCAAAAGCGAATGGTGGAAGACCCAATGAACACAACGCCTCCCTGCGCTGGCGGATGTATCGCATCCATTTTTTCAAACGCCGCTATTTCCTTTTCCCATTTTTGAAAGTCATGAGGACCGGTTTGGGCGATGCCGGAGAATCCCTGCGTCCAGAGAGCCAAAACGACGAGGGGAATTAAAAATGTCCGCAGACCTGTCATGCCTGCAATCGTAACGAGCCTGATTCAAAACACCAGCAAACTTGATTCAACGCAGAATCCAGCCGCCCCCGACCACAATATCGTCCTGGTAGAACACTGCGGCCTGGCCCGGGGTGATGGCCCGCTGCGGCTCATGAAGCGTGACAGAAACCCTGCCGCAGCCATCAGGAGTGATCCTGGCGGCAGCGCCGGGATGGTTGTAGCGTATTTTCGCCACCACATCCATGGGTTCACTTAAATCCTCAAACAAATGCCAGTGGCAACGGTCCGCCTTGAAGGTGTCCCTGCTCAGCGCGGCATCCTCGCCCACCACCACCCGGTTGAGTCCCGCATCAAGGTCCAGAACATAAACAGGCCTGGATGTGGTGATGCCTAATCCTTTCCTTTGGCCAATGGTGAAAAATTCAATGCCCTGGTGGTGACCCAGGACCCGCCCTTCGGTATCCACGATTTCACCCGCAATATTTGAGGCCATGCCGGATTTCCTCAAAAACCCACCGTAATCATTATCCGGAACAAAACATATCTCCATGCTTTCCTCCTTGTCGGCAGTTTTAAGCTGGCAATGCCGGGCAACATCACGCGTGTCTCCCTTGGTTTTCTCGCCGAGAGGAAACAAAGTTCGCGCCAGTTGCTCCTGCCTCAGGGAAAAAAGAAAATAGCTCTGGTCCTTACGTGTGTCCCGTCCTCGCTTGAGCAGATAACGCGAACCCTCGCCATCCTTTTCCACCCTCGCGAAATGGCCCGTTGCAATGTAATCCGCCCCCAATTGATCCGCCCAATTGAGGAGCCGTCCAAATTTGAGGTTTTGATTGCACATCACGCACGGATTGGGTGTGCGCCCAGCCTTGTACTCGCTGGCAAAATACTGGATGACATGCTTTTGAAATTCAGCCGATTCATCCACGAGATAATAGGGAATATCCAGCTTGTCACAGACCGATCGGGCATCGGAAACTGCCTGCGGACCGCAACACTTGTCCTCGGCGCGTTGAACGCAATCCTGGGGCCACAGCTTCAATGTGATGCCGATCACCTCGTAGCCCTGAGCCAGCAACAAGGCCGCCGTGGCGGAGGAATCCACCCCGCCGCTCATGCCGCAAACCACACGTTTTCCGTTCGATGCTGCCACAAATTTAAACTCCAATTTTCACCATTCGGGAATGATTGCAAACAGGCCCCGTTCTCCAACCCTTTCAAGTCCTTGCTCCTTGATCCTTAAAATTAAATGGGATTAAAAATAAACCGCATCATCCAAGTTTGGCAGGCTAGCAGGGGTTCCAGCAGGATTTCCGTGCATCGGGCCTGGAATGCCATAGAAAAATGGGGCCGGCAAAGATACCGGCCCCATTGATAAAAACCACTCAGAAACCGGGACAAGCCCGATTAATAGCGCTCACGGCGTCCACCGCCATTGAACTCGCGGCGACCCCCACCGCCGCCTCCTGGGGGACGTTCTTCACGGGGCCGGGCCACATTGACTGTCAATGCGCGTCCGTCCAGTTGGGCGCCGTTCATTCCTGCAACGGCCTTTTGAGCTTCCTCAGCGGTGCTCATGGTCACAAAACCAAAGCCACGGGGGCGGTTGGTCATACGATCCATCATCAGGATCGTCTCAGTGACGGTGCCGAAGGCTGCAAATGCATCCTGAAGGGCGTTTTCGGTGGTGTTGAAGGAGAGATTTCCTACAAACAATTTGTTACTCATTTGATTTGATACTGTCCGACTAACACTGCACTCACCAGACTGTTCCCGAACCTCGGGTTTCAAATCATCACTGAACCAGGTTCACTTGAAGATTTTCCATGCCATGGGACTGACAAGCTATCTAACAGATGCTCATAATCTACCCCACCCGGCAAAAATAGCAACGACAAAATGACAAACTTTCAACGGATTTAAATTAAATTTTCTAATAACCATCCGCGAAACAGCAGCCCTTGTGCGCCTTGTCGCGGGCATTTCCCAAGGCCAAAACACCCTCCCTTCCCGGTCATTGGACCCAAATCACCTTCTGGGTGGGGTCAACTGCATCACATGCCCGTTTTTTAAACTTCAAAACCCAAACCTAAAAAATGGGAAAGTGGTGTGCCCTTGTTAAAAATGCCATTCAACAGTATGTTTCCCGCATGAGCGACCAAACCAGTTATGTTCATGAGGATCCATGGAGAATTTTCCGCATCATGGCAGAATTTGTGGATTCTTTTCAAACCATGTCCCAAGTCGGTCCGGCGGCGACCATCTTTGGGTCCGCCCGCACCAAGCCGGAGGATCATTACTATCAGGCGGCAATGGCCATCGCAAAGGGGTTGGCTCATCAAAATATCGCGGTGGTGACAGGTGGAGGCCCGGGCATCATGGAGGCGGCCAACAAGGGAGCGGCGCAGGCCGGTGGAAAATCGGTGGGTTTGAACATCGAACTTCCCCACGAACAAACGGGCAACCGCTTTTCCAACATCCCGATTCATTTTCATTATTTTTTTGCGCGAAAAGTGTGTTTCGTCAAATACAGCCTTGGATTTATTTTCATGCCGGGCGGTTTCGGGACCTTGGACGAATTTTTTGAGGTGCTTACCCTGGTGCAGACCCAGAGAATCCCGCAGTTCCCCTTGGTGCTTTTTGGAACAGATCATTGGCGCGGCCTGCTGCTGTGGATGAAATCGCGGCTGGATAAAAATCACTTCATAAGTCCCGGAGATTTGGAACTGGTCCAATTGACCGACGACCCTGAGGAGGTGGTTAAAATCATCATGGATTATGAACGCCGCGTTGGAACGCCCGGCAATCTCTCGAAAGCCTTTTCATGATCAAAATGACCCAAAACCCCTGCGAAGCGAATGACCAGCCCGGCGCCCGCATGCTTTCAAGGACAATGATAAGTTCAATGAAATGCATCTCTGTGGCAGGAATAGCATTGCTGATGTCAACCAGTCCCGTCTGCATGACAGCCAGGGCTGACCTGCCCCAGACTCATTCCGAAACAGCCGCCGCCGCAACCACCCACGCTCAAAACATGACGCCTTACACAAAACCCCCTGATACGGTGTTGCGCAAGCAACTGACCCGGGAACAGTACGAAGTCACCCAGAAAGCAGCCACCGAGCCTCCGTTTCGCAATGCTTTTTGGGACAACCATGAACCGGGCATTTACGTGGACGTGGTCTCGGGAGATCCTCTCTTCAGTTCCCTGGACAAATTTGATTCCGGCTGTGGCTGGCCCAGTTTCAGCAAGCCTGTCGCAACAGCCAAGGTGGTGGAGAAGGAGGATTATTCCTATGGAATGGACCGCACGGAAGTGAGATCTTCCCTGGCTGATTCGCACCTGGGCCACGTTTTCGATGATGGCCCTGGGCCTTCGCACCTGCGATATTGCATCAATTCCGCCGCCCTGCGTTTTATTCCAGTCCAGGAAATGGAGGCCAAGGGATATGGCAACCTGCTTGGACCCTTTATCAAGGCAGGACTTTACAAGGCGCCTGGCACAAACGCCCCGCCAACCAATCCGTGAGTTCGCGGCGGGGAAAAATGAAAGCCCCGTGGGCGGGCGCCAACCTGCCACAGACCGCCAGCTTGGAACACTCCCATGCAGGCATTGATTGAAGAAGTTCGCTCCCCGCATACTCCCGACACATTGGTGGATGATCTCCTTCGTGCCGGCGAGGATGGGGTTGCATTGCTTCAAAGCACTGTTCCCATCTCTCCTTGCGCGCGCTTCTCCCTTGTCGCCGCCCGCCCTTTTCTCAAATTCCAGTCCCGCGGTTTCGCCTGTGAAACCTGGGGTAAAAACCATCGCCGGGCGCGCTGCCATTTCGCCAATCCCTGGAATCACCTCGAAACCCTGCTCGCCAGGTACGAGGAATTGGAAGGAGGGAATCTGGGGTTCCCATTGGGCGGCATCCTGGGGTATTGGGGCTACGACCTTAAACGGTCCATTGAGCCTAAATTAAGGCATCGCGCAGAAAATGACCTGGACCTGCCGGATTGCAGGCTGGGTTTCTACGGCAGCTTGGTGGTATTTGATCATCTCCAGGATAAAGTCCTGGCGGTTGCCACCGGCCTGCAAGAGGATGGCAGCCGCGATCCGCTGCAGGCTCGAAAGGACCTGAAGTTTTGGAAGGAGCATCTCACCTTGTCCCCGGCACCTGCCGCCATCCCGGACAACCCGCCAAGTCAAAACCGCTTGCGGACACGGAGTTTCAAACCCGCCTGGTCCTCAAACCTGTCGCGGCAGGATTTCATCGAGTCTGTGGCCCAGGCCCAGGCCTATATCCAGAGAGGAGATATTTACCAGGTCAACTTATCCCGTCGCATCAGCGCTACCGTCATGGAAACAGGTTGGGACTTCTACCGGCGCCTCGCCGCAACATCGCCTGCTCCTTTTTCCGCCTACCTGGACGCGGGGCATTTTGCCGTGATCTCCTCCTCTCCCGAGCAGTTCCTGCATATGCAAGACCGCCATGTGGTCACCAGCCCCATTAAAGGCACACGCCCCCGGGGACAAAATGAGGCGGAAGACAAACGACTGGCCGTGGAATTGCAAAC
>DAIDJC010000210.1 GCA_027451565.1 Limisphaerales bacterium
AGGAGATGGCTGCCACGGAGGCATTGCCATCCAAGGTTGCATAGGAACCATTCGTGAGGACAACCCCCTCCAATTCGTAATAAAGCGGGTTCTTGAGGGGATTTAAAGCATTGGAAGGCGGATAAAAACCATGCTGTGCCTTGTAACTTTCCAACGAGGTTTCAATCAGTTGCAATTCCGCCTGGGCGGTGTTGATTTTCTTGGTTCGACTCACGCTGCCCGCCACGGGAATGAGCAGCGCGGCAATCACCCCGATGATGGAGATCACGGCCAACAGTTCAATCAGCGTGAACCCGTTTTGCCCCTTCATCCGGGCCTGCCCATTGTTGTCAGTAGGTTTCATGATTGTCTCAAATTCAACCGCTTTCCTCACCGGTCACGCAGCTCATGCTCCATGCGCTCGCTCAACCATTGCTTGATCATGCTTTGATAATTCAAATAACGCGACCGAGCCAGCCGTTTGATCCGCGCCAGCATGCGCGGGTCGAACCGGAGGGTGATGGTCACCGATTCGGAGGACTCGGCGCTGCCGGCAATCGCGCTTTCCATGAGACGCAGGTCCGGACGGTTCTCCGCCCAAAAATCAACCTCCGCCTCTTCACTGTCAAAGAGGGGAACTTCCTCCCAGTTGGCAAAGGTCCGCATATCATCAAATTCCGGCTGTTTCGTCGCGCTTCCCGTTTTATCATTTCACCCCGCATCAACCGTTCCCGCACCCCCCCAGCGTCAATATCCCCTCAATCACCCGGTCATTCGGTCCCGCTTCACCACCCCATCCTCCCTGGCGCAATTTCAAAATTTCACAATAGCGTCTGTTCCATTTTGCGCTGGTAAAAAAACCTCTCTTCCGTTTCGAAAGGCCGCGCAAAGATGACCCGGGTTTGCCGCCCGTTGGTTCGGTACACGCTAAAAATGCCAATGCCACCCGCTGAAAGCCCCAGGTTGAAAAACCGCGCCTGCACCCCAAACCTGGGGGAATCCGGCAGCAACCGGACCGCAAAAGCGTCCTCAAACGATTCTTCGATTTCCTGATGCGTCAAAGATCCCAAATCGAATGGTGTATTATTCCAATCGAACTCCATAAAAGTTCAACCGAGAATAATCCAGCAATGCAATGTAACTACTTTGTATTTACCTGAAGCCGCCATAAATGTCAATAGGTGTTTTGAGTATTTATGATTGGCTTGTGAAAATCGAGCAAAAACGGCAAAACCCGGAAATCAACCTCCGTTGCCGCCGCCATCGCCTGACATGTTGCTGATCATCTGGATTAAGGGCAGGAACATGGCAATAACGATACTGCCCACGATCACCGCCAGAAAGACGATCATGATGGGTTCGAGCAGGGAGGTCATGGCCGAGACGGCATTATCCACCTGTTCATCGTAGTCATCGGCTATGCGCATCATCATTTCAGGGAGGGCGCCGGTTTGCTCACCCACGTCCACCATGCTGACGACCATGGGAGGGAAGACTCCGGAACTCTCCATTGGGGCGGTGATGGTTTCGCCTTCCTTGACACTTTCATGGATTTTGCTGACGGCATTGGCGACGATGACATTGCCGGCGGTTTCGCGGACGATGGTGAGGGCCTGAAGGATGGGAACACCGCTGCTGACGAGCGTGCCCAGGGTGCGGGTGAATCGGGAGATGGCGACTTTGCTGATGACCGGCCCGAAGGCGGGCATGACGAGGAGGGTTTTATGCCACAGATGGCATCCGAACTTGGTGCGGATAAAAAGCATGAATAGAACCACGCACACGGCCACAACCCCCATGGTGGCAAGAATATTGTTTTTGATGATGTCGCTGACCCCCATCACGAACAAGGTGAAGCCGGGCAATTTGAAACCCATGCCTGAGAAGACGTCCTTGAATTTGGGAACGACAAAGCACATGAGAAGGATCATGATGCCGACAGCCACGATCAGGACGGCGATGGGGTAAAAGAGGGCGGCTTTGACCTTGCCCTTGATTTTCTGCGCTTTCTCGGAAAATTCAGCGAGCCGCTTGAGGACCACTTCCAGAACACCGCCCAGTTCGCCCGCCTTGACCATGTTGACAAAAAGGCGGTTGAAAACCTTGGGATGCTGTGCGAGAGCCTCGGAGAAGGTGCTGCCGCCCTCAATGGACGTGGCCAGTTTGGCCAGGATTTCCTTGAGGGTGGCGTTTTTTTCCTGCTTTTCCAAAACACGCAAACCGCGAAGCAGGGGCAACCCCGCGTCCACCAGGGTGGCAAGCTGGCGGGTAAAAGTGGTCAGGACCTTGGGTTTCACCTTTCCGCTGAGAAAGGGGATTTTGATATTAATGTTAACATTGCCTTTGCCCCCTTTTTTGGCTCCCGCCTTGGCTGGAGCCTTGGCCTTGGACTTTTTATCGGGTTTTCCCTCCTTGTCCGCCTCGGTGATGCGGGTGGGGAAAAGGTTCATTTCCTTGACCCGCCCTATGGCTTCGTTCTGGGTGGCCACCTCAATCACGCCCTTGGACTCGTTGCCGCGGGCATCCAGCGCTACGTAGTGAAATCGAGGCATAAAATTTAAAATTTCAGGTGTACTTGATCACTTCTTCAATGGTGGTGTCGCCGTCAAAGATACTCCTCAACCCGTCTTCGCGCAAGGTTACCATTCCCAATTCCACCGCTTTTTGGCGGACGACCACGGTGGGGGCGCGTTCATTGATCAGCATGCGGATGGCTTCGCTGACCACCAAAAGCTCATAAATGCCTTTTCGGCCCTTGTAGCCTGTGTCGTTGCAGGTGCTGCACCCCCGGCCATAATGAAAAACCTTGTCTCCCAAATCATGGGGGGAAAGGTTGAGAAGGCTCAATTGTTCCTCATTCGGCTCGAAAGGCGTGCGGCAATTCTTGCAGTTGGTGCGGACCAGCCTCTGGCCCAGCACCGCCATGAGGGTGGAGGAAATCAAAAACGGTTCAACCCCCATGTCCACCAGACGGGTGACGGCGCCGGGTGAATCATTCGTGTGCAGCGTGCTGAGCACCAGGTGCCCCGTAAGCGAGGCTTGAATGGAAATCTGGGCGGTTTCCAGGTCGCGCATCTCACCGACCATGATGATGTCCGGGTCCTGGCGCAGGAAGGATTTCAAGGCCTTGGCAAAGGTCATCCCGGCGGCCTCGTTCACGGCCACCTGCATGATGCCGTCAATGTCAAATTCCACCGGGTCCTCGGCGGTGAGAAGCTTGGAATCTATGGTGTTGACCCGGCGCAGGCAGGAATAGAGGGTGGTCGTCTTTCCTGAGCCGGTGGGTCCCGTCACCACAAAAATGCCGTTCGGCCGCTGGATCACTTCGGACACAAATTCGTGGACGTACTTGGGGAAACCAAGCGATTCAAGCTCCAGGTTGACCGAGCCGCGGTCCAGTACGCGCAACACCACCGATTCACCAAAAGCCGTGGGGAGCGTGCTCACACGCAGGTCCACCTGGCGCTCGCCGATGCGGTGACTGATGCGTCCGTCCTGGGGCAGACGTTTCTCGGAAATATTCAGTCCTGCCATCACCTTGATACGTGAGGTGACGGGCAGAGCCAGGTATTTGGGGGGAGGCGCCATTTCATAGAGGGCGCCGTCCACCCGGTAACGAATGCGGAACTCGGTCTCAAAAGGCTCGAAATGAATGTCGGAAGCCCGGTCCACAACCGCCTGCTGCAGGACCAGGTTCACGAACTTGACGATTGGCACCTCGTTGGCCAGGGCCTCCGCCGCCCGGACATCATCCTCCGCCTCATTGACCTCCTGGGCTATCTTCTTATCCGACCCAATTTCCTTGAGAATTTCCGAGAAGCTTTCATTGTCATCCGATCCGTAATGTTTGTCTATGGCCTTGGCGATTTCGGCGGGATCCGCCACCACCACCTGGACATCCCTTTTTATGGCAAACTGGATTTCATCGGCGCTGGCCGGGTCCAAGGGGTTGGCCAGGGCCACCTGCACCATGCCATCTTTCACCGAGACGGGCATGCAGTGGTACATCTGCGCAACCTTCTGCGGCACAATCTTGACCACGTCATCAGGAATTTCCCCCTCTGCCAGGGAAACCACCGATGTGCCGAGCGCATGGGCTTCCACCTGAAGGATGTCAGGAAGCTTTAAAATGCCAAAATCCTGAAGCACCTGGATGTAAGGGGTGCCATTGCGGGCGTGCTCCGCCAGGACGTCCTCGAATTGGAGGTCGTCAAGCATTCCTTGTTGGCGGATCAAGGACAATAATGGATCGGAGATTTCCTCGGCCATGGGGGGTATGAATTATTTGTTTTGTGCGCGGCCCTGCTCGACGGCTGCGGCCAGGTCCAATTCCTGGAGTTTGGACATGATGGTGGTGGGGTCCTGCGATTTATTGATGACCTCCTCCCGGGAGATCATGCCCTTCATGTATTTGTCAATAAGCCAGCTATCCAGCGTCACCATTCCGAATTTGGATCCGGTCTGGATGTCGGACTGGATGCGGAAGGTTTTGTTGTCCCGGATGAGGGCGGCGATGGAGGGTGTGTTCACCATGATCTCAAAGGCGGCCACGCGCCCGGGCTTGTCAATGCGTGGAATGAGCAACTGGGAGATGACAGCCTGCAGGACGGTGGAGAGCTGGATGCGGACCATTTCCTGCTGGTTTGTGGGGAAGGCGTTGGTGAGGCGGTCAATGGTTTTGGCGGCGCCAGTGGTGTGGAGCGTGCCGAAAACCAAGTGTCCTGTTTCGGCGGCCGTGATGGCTGCTTCGATGGTTTCAAGGTCGCGCATTTCACCGACCAGGATCATGTCCGGGTCCTGCCGGAGGGCCCGGCGCAGGGCCTCGGCAAAATTGGGAACGTCCACATGCACCTCGCGCTGGGTAATCAGCGCTTTTTTGTGCTTGTGATAATACTCGATGGGGTCCTCGATGGTGATCAGGTGCACCTCATCCCGGGTCTCATTGACGATATTAAGAAGGGAAGCCAGGGTGGTGGATTTGCCTGAGCCGGTGGGGCCGGTGACCAGGATCAGGCCCCTGGGCTTGAACAGCAATTCCTTGACGGATTCCGGCAGGCCAATCTGCTCGAAGGTGAGCATTTTGCTGGGGATCTGCCGGAGGACCATGCCGAAGTTGCCTTTTTCCTTGAACACACTCACCCGAAAACGCGCGGCTTCGCCGAAGGCAAAGGCGAAATCCGCCCCGCCCCGCTCCCGCACCTGCTGGATGTGCTCCTCCGAGGTGATGCTGCGCATCAATTCCTCCGAACTTTCCGGTGTCAGAGCCGGGCCTTCGACACGGTGCAAAATGCCGTGAACACGAATGGTGGGGGCGGTGCCGACGCGAACATGCAGGTCTGAGGCCCCCTCGGAAACCATCAGTTGCAGCAAATCAGACATTGAATAGGACATAAGTATGAATAAGAAAAAAACTTCAGGCCTCGTCGCCCACCGTGGCGCGAACCACCTCCTCGGGGGTGGTCAACCCTGCCAGCACCTTGCGGATGCCATCCTCGCGCAGGGTG